>CADCWJ010000897.1 GCA_902806365.1 uncultured Thermomicrobiales bacterium | reverse complement strand
TGCGCTCGATCCAGGTGCGCGCGTCAGTTTATCCAACCGCCAATCGCACTCATCTCTGGAAGTAGGAGTCACGTTCGCACCATGGCGGATGAGCTGATTCTGAGGGCCGAACCACGGACTGTCCTCGGCAAGAAAGTCAAACGGTTGCGCCGCGAGGGGCTCGTCCCCGGCGTTGTCTATGGCCCGGTGGTGCGGGAGACGGTCGCCGTTGCCGTCAACCGCCGGGAGTTCGACCGGTTCTTCCGCGCCAACGGGCACTCGACGGTGTTCACGCTGCTCTGGGAGGGCGGGCGCCAGCCAGTCCTGATCCGGGAGGTCCAGAGCGATCCAGTGACCAGGAACGTGCTCCACATCGATTTCTTCGCGCCGAACATGCGCCAGGTGCTGCGGCAGTTCGTCCCGCTCGTGCTGCATAGCCCGAGCGCCGACGCCGAGGGCGTGCTGCAGACGGTGCTTACGGAGATCGAGGTCGAGGCGCTACCGGCCGATCTGCCACATCAGCTCGACGCCGACATCTCGGGTCTCGTCGCTGTTGGCGACACCTTGCACGTGTCGGACATCGTCTTGACGGAGGGCGTGACGATCATCACCGATTCCGAAGAGCTCGTCGCCTCGCTGGTGCCTGAGGCGGTCGAGGAAGAGGCCGAAGTGGAAGAAGCGGTCGAAGGCGAAGAAGGAGCGGAAGCGGCCGAGGGCGATGTCGAAGCCGACGGTGGCTCAGCCGACGGTGGCGACGACGCCGGGAACGAGTGAACCGGGTTCCCGCGATACGGCCCCCTGCCAAACATCTGATCGGCCCGGACACATGTCCGGGCCGATTCGTGCCTGGGCCAAAACGGGAATTATGGTGGCGGCCCGCCTGTGCCCGGCCCGGTTTTGTGCTACCGAGGGGTCGGCATCGCTACCCCGTCCCTTCGCTGGGTCACCTTGATCAGCGGGTATGATTGGATGATCCGGCCCGGATCCGCTGGGCCACGGACCCGTCTCGTCGTCCCGGGGCCAAGGCACCTTTGGTCCTTCCCCACGGCGGCGAGCACTCCGGAGCGAAATCCATGACCGACGATCCGCGCGCCAAGCGCAATTTTCCGCTACCGGCGCTCTCGCGGCGACGCCTCCTCCAAGCCTTGGGTGCGACAGTAACGCTTGCCGGCCTCACTGGCTGCGGAGGCGATTCGGACG
>CADCWJ010000896.1 GCA_902806365.1 uncultured Thermomicrobiales bacterium | reverse complement strand
TCCCCGCAAACAGTGTTCAGCTCGACGCAGATCGGCTCTCCGGCCTGGTCGAGCGTCGACACATCGACGCGCAGGCCGGTGCCATCGGGATCGCTGGCAACAGCGCCGGTCGCCGTTGGCTCGGCTCCATCGACTGGCGTTGATTCGCCAGTTGGCGCGGCGGGCTGGACGGTCTGCTCGGTCTGGGCGTCCGGCTCGACGGTCACACTCAGCTCCGCGATCGCCGTCGAGCCGTCCGGGACCTGGGATTGGCGAAGGGTGAATGTGCCCGAAGCCACATTGAAGAACCCCGTCCGCCCGTTGCCGGGGAACGGATCATCCGCGTCGCAGGCGGACGCGACGACCGTCTCGCCCTGCACCAACTCGAAACAGGCGCCACCGATCGGCTGCCCGTCCGCGCCCTGAAGGGTCACGATCAGGGAGCCGGGAGGGCCGAGCTGCCCGGCATCGGGCGTACCGGTCGCCGCCAGGGTCGCGGTCGGTTCTCCGGTGGGAGCGGCGGTTGGGGCCTCGGTCGGAACCGGGGTCGGCTCGGGTGTTGCGGTTGGTTCGGCGGTCGGGGTCTCGGTCGGCGTGGCCGGTGGCTCTGCGATGCCACCGCCGACGGTCTCGGTTCGTTCCTCGCCGCCCACGATCGCGATCTCGCGGTCGCCGGCCGGCGTCGTGCCGTCCGCACTTGCCGACTGTCTCAGGGTGTATGTTCCCGCTGGCACCCCGAAGAAACCGGTATTGCCGTTGTTGGGGAAGGCGTCGGTGGTATCGCACGATTCGGCGATCACACTGTCATTCTGGATGAGCTGGAAACAGGCACCACCGATCGGCGCCCCCGCCCCATCGACAAGTGTCACGATCAGGTCGCCGGGGATCGGCTCGGAGGTGGGAGTCGCCGTGGATGCTTCGGTCGGGACCGGTGTCAATTCGGCGGTGGGTTCGACCGCGGAGCTTCCGACCGGGACATCGATCGCGGTGTTCGCCTCGACCACGACCGGCTGATCCGCGGCGGGCGCAACACCATCCGGCGTTCGCGTCTCGCGGAGGGTCACCGGTCCGGCGCGCACGCCGGTGAATCCGATCCGCCCGTCGTCCGCGACATCACCATCCTCGTCACAGACCTCGGGCGCGACAACCGTGCTGTCTGCGCCAACGATCTCGAAGCAGGCGCCACCAACCGGATTGCCGTCGGCATCCTGGCGCAGCACAACGACGTCGCCGGTCCCGCCCTGTGTCGCATCCGCCGCCGCGGTGACCGTCTCCCTGGTTTCCTCACCGGCGACGACCTCGACATCACGATCCTGGACCGTTGTGGTGCCGTCTGCCGCCGCGGACTGGTGCAGGGTATACGTTCCCGAGGGGATGCCGAAGAACCCGACAACGCCGTTGTTGGGGAAGGCATCACCGGTGTCGCATGCTTCAGCCACGACATTGCCGGGCTGGACGAGCTGGAAACAGGCGCCGCCGATCGGCTGACCGGCTTCGTCCTCCAGCGCGACGATCAGGTCACCGGGGTCGCCGCCAGGCTCGGCCGTCGGTTGCCCGTCCCCCGCCAGCTCGGTCGGCGTCCCCTCCGGATTCTGGATTATCCCGCCATCGTCGTCCGGAGCCGGAGTCTCGGTCGCAGCGGCACCGGCATCGGCGGAGCGAACCTCGACGCTGTTGTCGCCCGGCTGAAGCTCGATGTCCTGGTCGGGCGACGCCTCGGCGCCGTCAGCCGCCCGCGTCTCGACCAGCGTGAACTCACCGGCTTCGATCCCTTCCGGGAACGTCAGGCTGGTAAGCCCATCGGGCGTGCCATCGTCGGCGTCGCACCCCTGGTTGACCAGATCGCTCTCATCCCGAACCTGGAAACAGGCGTTGGCGAGCGGCTGACCGCTGGCATCGACGCGCGAGATCGCGAGTGTGCCCGGCTCGAACGATTCGACATCGATCACGTTGCCGGAGGTATCGACCGTTACCCGGTTCAGCCCCTGTTCCAGCGAGACGAGTTGCGGATTGCCAGTCGGCTGGCCGTCAAGGACCAACTCGATTGTGGTCTCGCCCCCCTGGGAAGGCACGAGAGCGGTCAGATCATTGTCATCCGGCGCGAGCGCGATCGCCCCGGCGTCGGTCTGCAGCACCGGAAGCGCATCGACCGCCTTGACAACGACCTCGCTGGTCCGGGCATCGTAGGAGACATAGACACCGGTCTGGTCCTCGTCGATCTGGAGCTCGATCGGGTCTCCATCCAGCCCATCCTCGCCAAAGAGGTACTGGGTGCCATCCTGCGTCACCGCGACGAGTTGAATGTCATACGTACCGGGCGTGAGCTGGAACAGGCCGGTGAAGAAGCCATCGCTGCCGACGAGCTGGGATTGCGCGCACGTAGGATCGAGATCGACGCATCCGAGCTGAGTCTGAAAATCCCCGATCGCCACGACCTGGGTCGGCACGCCGAGCACGACATCGCTCTCCGCGGGCTGCAGGAGCGCCTGACGGACGTCCTGCTCCGGGCGGGCCAGCGCCTGGCCGGCATCGGTCAGGGGCAGAAGCAGGCCGGCGATGAGCGCGAGCGCACCGGCGAAATGCAGGAGCCAGGCGGCGGAGCTGACCGTCTGGCCCGAGCGGCGGCGCATCATGGCGCGGCCACCTTTGCGGCACCCCTGGAGGGCGACGATGCCAGCCCTCGTCACACGCAAGCGGACAACGCCTGTTCGATCGGACCCTAGTATCTGGTGCTCCATTGGAGGTCTCCGCGTCACGGTCGTCCGGGACGGATTCGGACTGCTCGTCGGCCGCTCATCGTTCATCATCGCCGGCCCATCCTGCTCGCTACGCCCGCCCAACGCGGACGCCCTGTCCATCTCGCCGCCGGGTGGTCCCCGGCGAGCGATATGCGCGGACTGGCGCCTGGACGGGCCGATCGCGTCGTGCCCGCCGTGCCTGTCATGTCCGGTGTCCGATGGTCATCGTGATGTACCGCACACCGTACCATCTGATGTGCCGCTTGCCAGGCGCCGAATGGACTATTTCCCCAATCATCAGGCCGCCCGCGACCTGGCTCCGACGCGTGTGCTGGCTCGCGTTGCCGCGAGAACGAACCGGACCCAGGTCAGCGGACCGAAGGCATGGCCCTGGGAAGGGGGATGGGATGATTCGCACATGTGGTGCGTTCTGCCTTCTGCCAGTAGAGACGCGCAACACCGTCGATTGGTTACGCACAGCACGTCGAAGGGTTCTTGGCATGCGGGTGCGCATCCTGGGCAACGAGGCATCCACATCGACCGGCGCCCGAAGGCCGTGCCGAACCGGCCGGGGTTAGCCCGGCGTGATTGCCCGCTGGCCGGTAGGGGCAATCTGGTGTGGTTGCGCCTGGGAGCGTGGGGCAGGGAGACTCCCGGCCCGCGAGGCACCGACCATGCCCACCAACGGGCGACCAAACCCTTACAGGGCAGGCTCCGGGTCGCCCCTACTGAATGACACCGCGCCGCCCGCCCTTGTCAGCTCCCGCCAACGGACGCCAGGAGCTCCCCGAGCGATTTCGCCGTCGTGTCCGGCCCCGGCCCGGCCAGGAACACGTGCGTCACCCCGATCTCCCGGAACTGCTCCAGCCGGGCACGGACATCGGCCACCGGACCGGCGATGACGAGCTCTTTCATCAGATCATTCGGGATCGCCTGTCGTGCCGCCGCCAGGTTTCCCCCGCGCCGCAGGTCGCCGAAGCCACCGCCCGCCGCCAGGATCTCGTCGGTCCGCATCGCGCGCCGGACTTCGCCGATGATGGAATCGACATCGACGTCATAGGTCCGCAGCAGGCGCTCCATCCCGGGCAGGGCATGGATCAGGGCGACCGTGCTCTTGCGCCGCTCGTAGACCGCTTCCGGATCTCCGGTGATCTCGATCGCGGCCCGAGCATAAAAGGAGAGCCCCTTTGGATCGCGGCCTGACCGCTCCGCCTCCGCCCGGACCGTTCCGATCGCCTCCCCCATGAACTGGAGCGACGAGAGGTCGTTGAACAACACTCCATCCGCCAGCCGCCCGGCGATCCGCAACGCCCGCGGCCCGACCGCCGCAAGGTAGATCGGCACCCGATCCTGGAGCGGCCGGAAGGTCCGCTCCCAGCCATCGACCAGGAACTCCGATGCCCCGTCACGAGCGGTCGCCCGCCGCTCGGCCGACCACCACTGACCGAGCAGATCGAACGTTTCCTCCAGCGCCCGGACCGGGCTCCCGACCCGCATCCCCAGAGCGGTTGCGTACCACTCACTCTGGCCACGCCCGAGGCCGAGGAACGCCCGGCCGCCACTCAACAGATCGAGGGTCGAGACCGACGCGGCGATCAGGCTCGGGTGGCGGAAGTAGGGATTGGTGACGCCCGTGCCGAGCCGGATTCGCCGCGTCTCGCGGGCGACCGCGCCAAGCACGGCGAAGGCGTCCCAGCCGTCTGGATCCTCCGACAGCCAGAGCGATTCAACGCCCGTCTCGTCCGCCATCCGCGCGATCTCGACCGTGCGGGCCACGGCCCGCTCGACGGCCTCGCGGTCACCCGTGTCCCGTGCCGACGCCCAGGGGGCCGGCGACGCATCGAGACAGAAGGCCAGGGCATGGCTGGTGGGCGGCGCGTCTCGATCGGTCATACCGTCCCGGCCCTACGCCGCACGGTAGTAGAGGATGATCCCGCCCTGGCGCTCGTCGCCATGGCGGACGACGAGTCCGTCGCCTCCATCGTGCATGGGATAGGCGTCGCCGCGCTCGAGCGTGCTGGCGGTCTCCTCGTCGACGAGCCGGGCGAAGATCGAATGCCGCTGGCAGACCCAGACGTGGTCATGACCTTCGACAGGACGCATCCGGTGCCGGTCCCGCGGGTGGCGCATGCCGACTTCGCAGACGGGGTTCGGACCGGACGACGTTACGGCTGGTGGTGCTGCTTCCATATGATTCGAGCCCGGTCCCTTCCCTGTGCCATGTGATGGTCCGTTGATCCTTGCTCTCCAAAGTATGCCCGATCGGCATCGCCCTTTAGCCCTCGTTCGCCTCGTCGCTGGCGGCAGTCCAGGCGTCGGAGGCGTGCCGGACCCATTCCTCGTGCGACCAGCCGAGTGCGGCGGCCCGGGCTGCCAGTTCGGTCAACGCCGCCGCCAGTGCATCCACCGGGTCGTCCGCGACCGCCGATTCCCCCAGGCTCCCCTCTTCCCGATTGACGAAGGCATGGGCTTCGTCAACCTGGCGCTTGCGCAAGGTGCCGGTGCGCTCGAACTCCGCGCCAAGCTGTTCCTGGACCTCGCGTGGCATTCGGGACGCCGACAGGGCGATCGTCGGCGGCACCTCGCCCCGGGCCAGTCCTTCGAAGATACGCGGCTCGAGATCGGCCAGGGCGAGCCGGTTGGTCAATGTCGACTTCGACATCCCGGTAATTCCGGCCAGCGATCGCTCCGGTGACCCGGCCCGGACAAGATCGTCGAGCGCCCACCACTCCGTCACCGGGTTCGTGGCCCGCATCGAGTTCGCGAGCACGGTCATCTGGGCGAGCTCGGGGTCGGAGTGGCCCCGCACGATCAGCGCCGGTACCGTCTCCAGCTCGGCGAGCCGCGCCGACGCAAGGCGACGGTTGCCGTCGACAAGCCGATACGAGATCGCGCCATCGGCATCGGTGACCTCGGCGACAACGAGCGGCACGATGATCCCGTTGGCGCGGATGTTCTCGACCAGCCGTTCCGACGGCTTCGGCCCCCACGTCTCCCCCAGCTCACCCACCGGCACTTGCCGGATCTCCCGCTCCATCGCTCACTCCCCGGTTACGGCCTCAACACGTGTCGGATTGATCGGCGGGCTTGCCGAGGAGCTGTTCAATTGCGGACATCGGTCGCGGCGGATGGCGATCGACGATCAGAGAAATCACGGTGACCACGCTTTCTCCGGTGCCTTCCAGCCAAGGATTGCCTCCGCCTCCGCCTGCCTTCATGGCCCGGCGCAAGGAAACGGTGCGTGATGCGGAGTGTAGAGCGTC
>CADCWJ010000895.1 GCA_902806365.1 uncultured Thermomicrobiales bacterium | reverse complement strand
GATCCGGAGCCACTGCCGGAGGGCGACCCACTGTGGACAGCTCCGAACGTGATCATCACTGGCCATACCTCCGGCTCGACGCCGTTGTTCGAGGAACGGTTGTTCGCGCTATTCTCCGAGAACATCCGGCGCTACGTGGCAGGAGAGGAACTCCTCAACGTCGTCGATCAGGAACGCGGCTACTGATGACGAGGGTCAGGCTGGGATGACTGTGGCGCCCGGCCCGAACACGCAGACCCGCAAGGGATCCGCGGTGGCCCCGCTTGGGTGACGAGAGAAATAGCCTTGGGCAAGCGCCGATCGCACCTCGTCCGCTGCGGCAGCCTGGATGAGGGCCAGGGCCGGTCCGCCTTCACCACCACCCATCATCCGGGCACCGGCCACGCCCGGCATCCCGAGCAGGTCGGCCACGAGTTCTTCAACGAGCGGATGGCTGATCTCGTAGAGTCCGGCCGACGAACGACCGGATGCAGTCATCAGGGTTCCAAACGCGAGCCAGTCGCCGGCCGCGATGGCGTCCTCGCCGCGCCGGACGCGTTCCACCTCCGTCACGACGTGCTCAACGCGCGCCACCAAGGAGGTATCGAGACCCGGAATGCCCTCCTTTCGTATGGCGGCCCACTGCTCGACGGAGAGTGCTCCGAGCGCCGGGAGATCAGGATCAGCGTGGGCGTGGATCAAATTCAGCGCCTTGCGAGATTCTTCCACCCGGCGGGGATATGAGGAGGAACCAATCGCGTGGGCGACGCCAGAATTCGCCACCGCGAAGACGAACTCTCCAAGGTCGGGCTCCAGCCGGTGAAACGAACCCGAGCCGCCGTCGAACAAAATGACCCCGCCCGCGACCGACGCGCTCTGATCCATCGCACCGACCGGCGACCCGACGCGATGTTCTGCATCCTGGGCTATCCCGACGACGTCGGTGTCGGAGAGCCAGAGCGGGCTGAGCGCCTGCACCAGGCAAACGCAGAGCGCAGCCGACGAGCTCATTCCAAACCCGATCGGGACATCACCCGCGATCGAAAGCCGGAGGCCAGATCGGATCTCCAGACTCCGCGCCAGCATGGCTCCGATTACGCCGTTCAGGTATTGTTCTGGCCCGATCCCCCCGCTCGTCTCTATGGTATCTGGATCACGATCGGTCGTCGCCGAGAACAGATCGCCATCGAGGTCAGCGGCGATGGCCTGGATGACACCCGCCCGTCCCCCTGCGCCTATCGCGATCCGGACGGACCGGTCGATCGCCCCAGCAAGCACCCGGCCCCCGTTGTAATCGACGTGATTACCAAGCAGCTCGAGGCGGCCAGGGGCGACGGACCAGGCGACTGGTGACCATCCCTCGCCAAACGCCTCCAGGCCGGCACGCCGAGCCCGCGATTCTGGCGTCTCGTCGAATTCCAACGGCATGGGGTGTCGCCTTTCCAGACTCGATCAATCCGCCGGTCAGGTTCGCATCTTGACGGATTTGAACGCCTCGGCCAACTCGTACGGCTGATCCTTCGCCAGGTCAGCGGACCGCTCGCGCAGACGTTCGGCAAGGTTTTCGCCATCTCCCACCTGGCTCTTGTGCGCCAGCAGGGCATTCACCTTGAGGTCGAACGAGTCGGTAATGTCGATGTAGACGTCCGGCTCCTCGGACCCGAAGTACCAGATCTCCGCGGTCTTGTGCGGCTCCAAGCCCGACGCCAGATGATC
>CADCWJ010000894.1 GCA_902806365.1 uncultured Thermomicrobiales bacterium | reverse complement strand
TTCACCGGAGGAATGTCGATGCGACGCACCCTGTTGGTCCTGTTCGCTGTTCTCGCGATCATGCTGCCTGCGGCCTCCCCGGCGGGGGCGGTCACCGATGGGGTGGCGGACGGCAACGCGCACCCGTACGTCGGGCTGGTGATCTTCTACGACGCCGCCGGCAACCCGACGCACCGCTGCAGCGGCACGTTGATCTCGCCCACCGTGTTCCTTACGGCGGGGCACTGCACCGAGGGTGCCAGCTCGGCCCAGGTGTGGTTCCAGGCGGATGTCACGACGGACCTGGGGTACCCGTACACGGGCGGCATCACCGGAACGCCGTATACCCACCCCGACTTTGTCTGGAGCATCCCGAACACGAGTGATCTCGGAGTCGTCGTCCTCGACAAGCGGGCCCGTGTCGGTGGATACGCGGTGATCGCCGACGCCGGGACGCTCGACGCGCTTGCCACGAAGCGAGGGAAGCAGGAGACGACGTTTACGGTCGTCGGCTACGGCCTGCAGGAGATCCGGCCCGAGGTGCTGGCCGAGCGAACGCGGTTGCGCGCCACGGTCCGGCTCGTGAACCTGAGCAGCGCGCTGACCGATGGCTACAACATCCATCACACCAATGCGCCGGGAACCGGTGGCGGCACCTGCTTCGGCGATTCGGGCGGTCCGGTCTTTCTCGGGGATTCCAACGTGATCGTCGGCGTTACGTCCTTCGGCCTGAATGGGAACTGCGTTGGCGGTGGCTTTGCCTACCGGACGGACATCGCCACCTCACAGAATTTCATCTACTCGTTCCTCTAGCCTCGCGCGTCCATCGCTCCACACCAGTCTGGAACGTCGACAGCCTGCGTTTCATCAACGCAGGCTGTCGTGTGCCCGGAGCCTGGAGCTTCGACGTGGCTCGTAAGGCGTGTGGTGTCGTTCCTGCCGGCCCAATTGTCGGCGCGCCCGGGGGATGGGATGGTGCGGCAGACGGCCCGCGCCGACACTGATGCGCAGATCGCAATGGGGGAGGGCACGGGATGGAAACGGCCGATCAAGCCGCAGAGGCGGAGAATCCACGGTTCGACACCAAGCTCGTCGTGATCCTGCGCGACGACCTGGCAACCTGGCAGAAGCTGAACGCGACGCTCTTTCTCGTCAGCGGCATCGCCGCCACGGATCCGGAAACGGTCGGGGAACCCTACGAAGACGCCGCCGGAGGGCGGTACCTGCCGATGTTCCGGCAGCCGGGGCTCGTGTTCGCGGCGAGCGGAGACCAACTGCGTCGTGCCTTCGCGCGAGCCCGGCAACGCGATGTCGCGCTCGCGGTCTTCATCGACGAGCTGTTCACGACGCCGCACGACGAGGCAAACCGGGCCGCGGTGCGGGCGGTCGCGCCGGACGATCTCTCGCTGGTCGGGATCGCCTTCCGCTCGGATCGACGGATCGCCGACAAGGTGACCAAGGGGCTCACGCTTCACCGGTAGCCGATGGCGCGGGGAGCGCGCCGCTCTGATTCCTGGCCCATCCGGTGGGCCGGGGCCCGGAGCGTGCCGTTTTCGACACCGACGATTGCGTGAACG
>CADCWJ010000893.1 GCA_902806365.1 uncultured Thermomicrobiales bacterium | reverse complement strand
ACGGGACACTGCGGCAGGAAGTGACGTCCGAGGGGAGCCCGGACATCCGGGAGACGTACATCGCGACCGGCTCGACCTATTGGGCGATGCAGGCGTTCGGCGGGCTGTGGTCGATTCCCGACGACGATGCGTTCTGGGCTGTCGGTGAAGAGCCGCTGCCGGTCGAGCGTGGCGATTTCGTACGGGTGCTACCCGAGCCAGGCTGGATTCTCACCGGAGACCGGGCGTCTGGCGCGGTCCAGCGGTTCAGCGCGAGGAGCCAGGGCAGCCCCGCGAAGTATGGAAAGTACGTCTATTCGACCGCGGCGCCCTTCAACGTCGGGCTGGTCGGCGGGCAACCCTCCCCTGACAGCATGGTCTGCCTGACCTGCGCCGGGGAGGTCGGGCACAAGGCCATGGTCGACGCCTCGGCGGTTGGTGACGATGGGTGGCTGCGGATGCGCTACCGCCAGATGCTGGGCGAGTTCGCGCACACGATTGAGACGGTGATCGTACTCGACGGCACACGTCATCTCCGCGCCCACCGCATCCACCTTGCGGCGGGCGCGCCGCCGGTGAGCGCAATCGAAGGTGGGTTTCCGCTCGGATATCCGCCCGGTGCAATCCCGACCGTCGGGGTCACCGCAAGCCCATTGGCCTCGTCGGCGGAGGTCCCCGGCCTGTGGACCGATATTGTGGCCGTGGAGGGGTATTCGGCGGCGGACATCCCGGCGACGTGGCGCGGAGACGGCTCGCTCAACAGCGTGTCCGGGCGATACGTGTTGCCGCTGCTGAGCATCGAGCAAGTGGGCCCGGTCCACGAGGCGGCTTGTCTCGTCTCGCTCGGCGGTGCCAGGGAAGGCCAGCGAGACCTCAGTGGCTGCCAGTGGAACGACGATGGTGCCGTGCGAGTGACTTGGACCGACGGCACCACAGTGGAGGTGCCGCCGCTTCCTGAAGCCGCGGACATCTGATCTGTCCCGAGGGGCATGCCGCTGATCTTATGTTGTAGAGATATATGATATAGCATCTGCGGCTGGAAGCTGATAGAATCGGATTACATCACCGTAGAGAATCGCTTGCACGCCTGAGCCCCGGGCTAACGCCATGCCATGACAGCATGGTCCGAGGTGCAGCGCATCGACAAGGAGGGCCCGAGCACTGCGCCGTCGTGACGGTGGAAGCCCCGAGCGACGCCAGTTGTAGTCCAGTTCCGGTAGCGCGATGGAGGTCGCCCGACGACGCCATTGCCATTGGGCAGGACAAGCGTGCAAACCGTCATGGAGATGTTCCATGACCATCAGTGTGGGACGCCTCGGTGTCCGAAGGAGCTGTACCTCGTGGTCAAGCATTCGAACGGCAAGCCAACCCAGGGCATTCCGCTGAGCCGGCGCGATTTCGCCGCCCTCGTCGGTGGCGCGGGCGCCGCCATGGCGATGGGGTTCCCGGTCCGCACGATGGCGCAGACGCCGCCCGTGCAGATCCCGACCGATCTCAAGGAAGCCCCGACGCTTGCCGAGCAATCGGCGAGTGGT
>CADCWJ010000892.1 GCA_902806365.1 uncultured Thermomicrobiales bacterium | reverse complement strand
TTCCCACCTATGGCGTCGCGGTCGGCGATCGCCTTTTCCTCCATTACATGTCGGTCGAACACTGGGGCGATCCCGGCCACTGGGATCTCGGATCGTCGGGCTGGGCATACTCGGACGACGCCGGGCAGACCTTGACCAGGGATCCGGCGGCGACCTGGCCCGGCGACAGCAACTTCGGGCAGGTCGCGATCGAGGAGCACGACGGCTACCTCCATATCTTCGGCATTCCCGGTGGCCGCTTCGGCGGCGTCCACCTCGCGCGAACGAGGCCCGAGGGTCTCCTGAACATCGACCGGTACGAGTACTGGACGGGCTCCGGCTGGACAGCGGGCGATCCCACCGTCGCGGCAACCATCGTCCCGGCCCCGGTTGGCGAGCTTTCGGTGCGCTGGAACGCCCACTACGACACCTGGGTCATAATGTATCTCAATGAGGACAAGTACGCGATCGTGCTGCGGACGGCGGACGAGATCACCGGTCCCTGGAGCGACGAGCGCATCGTAACCACCGGCGTCGAGCATCCCGCCCTCTACGCTCCATACCAGTTCCCGAAATGGAACGATGGCCCCGACATCTACTTCACGATGTCGATGTTCGGTCCCTATCAGGTCTACCTGATGAAGACATCGCTCCCGGAGTGAGCCGTTAGCACCGGCGCACGAGCCCGTCCGACCGGTCGCTCAGCCGTCCTGCCCGGGCTTCGTTTCGCGCCGGAGCAAGGCGATCCAGCGGCCCTGCGCGGAGTCGTCGATCAGCGTGCGCAATCTCCGTTGTCGGGTCTCCTCACGCTTCGCGCTGATCACCCACCAGGTCGCCGCGCGGCGATACGAGGGCGGAGCGGACTCGAAGAATGCCCACGCCGGGGCATTCGCCTGGAACAGCCTGCGCATTGCCGGATCGAGCTCGATCTCGGCCTGCTCGTGGGCATAGATCGCCGAGCGCGCATCGGTCCGGCGCTCGTATGCCCGCAGGCCCGATTCCCGCATCCGGCCCTCGGCGATCAGCTCCGGCACACGCTTGAGGTTGACGACGCTCCAGGTGCTTCGCGGCTTTCGCGGCGTGAACCGGATCTTGTAGCTGAGGTCATCGATCCGTTTGGTGAGGCCATCGATCCAGCCATAGCAGAGCGCTTCATCGACCGCCTCCGCCCATACTAGGCTCGCGTTCCCCGACGCCTTCTTGTGGATTCCGACCCACAGCTCAGTCGCGGAATCGTGATGCTCCGCGAGCCAGACCCGGAACGCCTCGCCATCTTCAAAAAAGTTTACCGCCTCCGCTGGATCGGCCTGTTCGGTCATGCGCCGCCTTCTCCCCACCGTCAGGCATTCAAGCGACCGTGAATACCGCGCGCATCCTCATCATCGCACGGGCCGCACCGGTGCCGAGAGACGTCACGAACCATGCGCAAGGAAGCCCCCCGGCACCGGCATCGGTGGAACTCCGGATGCGGACCCCGTCCCCCGACTCGTAGGGGAGGCCCCAGTGGCCTCCCGTGGTCGAACGTGATGCGCCGGCCGGGTTATCCAGGCGGGATCGCCAGCGTCGCCAGCCCGTAGCCGCGCGAGATCCGATGCAGCGCCCGCGCCACGGACCATTCCCCCCGTCGGGCATAGCGCGGAAAGAGGCTCGTCGCGACCGTGACCGGCCCCAGGAACAGCACGGCCGCGACAATGTGCGCGACGAGCACGATGTTGCGTTCGGTCAGCGAAACGTCCATCATTCATCCTCCTCAACGATACGATACCGGATCGTAGCGTCATCGGCGAGGAGCCGGTCGGGAACTGGTACATTGGGCTGCATGGAAAAGGACGATCCCAGAGTCATGCGGTCTCGAGCGGCGGTGATGGAAGCGGCGATCGCGCTGTTCGTCGATGGCGGCGTGAGCGAGGTCACGGTCGATGCGGTCGCGGCGCGGGCGGCGGTCGCCAAGACGACGCTCTACCGCCACTGGCCGAGCCGCCAGCACCTGCTGATGGATGTCTTCCGCCACTTCGATCACCGCTTCGCGGATCCGCCGCCGGACGCGACATCCATCGAGCGGCTGCGGGATCTCTCGCGACAGCTCGCGGCGACGCTGACGAGCCCGGAGTGGCAGCGGGCGCTGCCGTCGCTCCTGGATGTCACCCGCCGCATCGATGAGTTCGCCGACGCCCACGAGTTCGAGATGCCCGGCGCGGGGTCGATGTCGCGGGCGATCGCCGCGTTGATCGACGAGGGGATCCTGCCGCGCGGCACGCCGGTCGGCGAGGTACTGGTTCAGATCGTCGGACCGCTGACGCTGGGCGCCCTGTTCGACCCCGAGCGGATTGACGCCGCCTTCACCGACCGCCTCGTGGACCGCCTGATCCGCGGCTACGCAGCTGCGAACGATGTGGGCCGCGCGTAGCGGACCGGAGCCGCGACGTGAACAGCCGGAGGCCCGGATAGGCAGCGGGCACCAGCGTCCAACGCCGTGACGGTCTCCACTCCGGAGACGAAGGCAAGCGTCAGATCGGGCCTGAACGATGTCGTGCGCCACGCGCCGGACAGCACCGGATGGGACGCCATGGGACCATTGGTAGAAAGGCACCTTCCGTAATGGGGGGAGAATATCGTCCATCCGTCTCCCCACCTGGAAGGCCGAATCACGCTCGCGTGTCCTGGC
>CADCWJ010000891.1 GCA_902806365.1 uncultured Thermomicrobiales bacterium | reverse complement strand
CTTGCGGAGTTCGCGGCGGCGGGAGATCGCGGGCACGAACGTGGCTTCCACCGAGGCGTGGAACGTCTCGCAGTCGGCGGGCGTGTAATCGTAGCGGTACTCGTCCTCGAAGATGTAGTCCCGGTAGCTGGCGAATCCGGCGTTCTTCGCCAGCGCCTGCCGCCTGGCCAGTTGCTCGTCGAAGATATCGGCCAGCTCGGCACGCTGGTCGATGTAGGGGGCGAACTGGAGACGCCAGGCGCGCTCGCGTAGCGCCCGGTCGGGATCGAGCATGAACGGGTTGAGTCGCGGCAACGGGATGTTTTCGCCCTCCCACTCCACGGTCATCCCGCCGGTGACCTTGCCGTAGCGGGCGTTGAGTCCCTGAAGCTCCTGTTCGAGCGGGACGTTCTCCTCGCGGAAGTTGTCGCGGTCGGTCCGGAACCGGCGCAGGGTGGTTTCGAGATCGGACCGGGTGTAGCCGCTGTCGAGCAGCTTGCTGGCGAGAGCGACGATCTGCTCGCCCCGCCTCGGTCCGATCTGGCCGGAGAAGCGAAGGAACGCTTCCTCGTTGGCGGGGTCGGTCGTGTCGATCGAGTAGGCGACGTTGGCGATCTGGGCGGCCTCGGAGAGGGCGGCGTCCAGCGCGTTCCAGTCCTCCAGCCACGCTTCGATCTCGTCAGGCACGTTTCCGGCGAGCGGTCGGCCGGCCAGTTCCTCGTAGAGCGGCTGGATATCGTCCCACGTCGCGGAGGTGAACTGGGCGGGTGTCAGTTCCTGGAACAGGGTCGGCATGTGAGAGGTCCCCTTGATGCTGAACGTCGCGCGGCGGACATGGCCGCGTTGCTATCCTAACGGGGGAGCCGTCTCTTCGCACCCCGCGATCGGGTGCCCATCGAGCATCAGCACCATCAGGTCGTCGTCGATCGACGTGCCATCGGGGAGGATGTCGACGCGCGGCAGACGGCCAACGCGGACGAACCCGGCTCGCTCGTAGGCGCGGATCGCTGCTGTATTGTGGGATGCGGCGGTGATGTGGATCTGAAGCACGCCAGGCACTTCCCGAGCATGGCGGAGCGCGCGACCGAGCAGCGCTGAGGAGATGCCCCGCCCCCGCGCCTCGGGCACAACGTAGACGCCCCAGATGCTCATGCGGTGGCGGTTCTTCCGGCGGGGCTCGCGAACCACACCAGTCATCCCGAGCGGGACGCCGTCCGGATCGAACGCCCCGAACGTGCGGTTGTCGCCGTTGTCCCACCTCGTCCGGAACTGGTCCAGCGCTTCGGCCGCCGACACCTTCACAACCTCGTCGAACGGTTGCCCGAAGGCATCGGGATGGTCCCGGAGCGCCCGCAGGCGGAGCGCCCAGCAGGCCGGGAAGCGTTCGGCGGAGATCCGCTCGACGGTGAAGCGGTCCGGGCCAGGGGCGGTCATCGCAACGATGAAGCGGGTCGGAACCGCGCCGCGAACACTGGCGGCACCGCCGGGAGACTGGCCCACGAGAACGCCTTGGCGGATGTCGTCCGCTCCGGGAACGCCGGTTCGGCGACCCCATCCATCACCAGGCCGGCGTTGAACGCAGCGTTGAGGATCTCGCTGAGCGGACGGTGAAAGGTATAGGTCGGCTCTGGCTGACCGGCCAGCACCACGCCCTCGACGGGTTCCACGTTGAGATAGTTGCTGAGGCGGAGCGAGTACGTGACGCCCGCTTCCGCTTCAGGCTGGTCCGTCTCAGCGGTAAAGCGACTTCCCGCGTGATTGAAGCAGGGATGGTGGATCGTGAACACAAATCGCCCGTCGGGTTTCAGGAGCCTCGGGATCGCCCAAAAGAGCGGAGCGATATCGGCCATGTCCATCAGTGCCATCGTGCAGACGACCGCGTCAAAGCCGCGTTGTCCAAGCTCCAGCAGCTCGCGCTCGTTGGTCGCGTCAACCACGCGATAGTCGATGGCCGGGACAAGCCCCCGGTCCCGCTTGCGGGCGCGGGCGATGAACGTCTCGGCGAAGTCGCAGGCCACAACGTGGACCCCTTGCCGGGACAGGTGCCGGGCGAATGAGCCATTGCCACAGGCGACATCCAGGATGCGCTCACCGGCGGCGGGGCGCAGCATTCCCTCGACGGCAGGCGCGACCAGGCCGCGCTGCACCGCGTCGCCCTCGCCCATCCGCTCGTCCCAGAAGCTCGCGTTCTGTTCCCAGCTCTGCCGGGTGCGGTCGATCAAGGCGCGTCGATGCGACGCGCGGGCGGTCCGTTCGGAGGGTAGATTCTCGGGCATGAGCGTACTGCCTTGCGGAGGAAGAGACGGGCGATCGCCGCCTGACGCCGTTGCTCATCATTCTGCCAGACAAGGGCATGGCCCGAAGGTTGTTGTGTGTCCGGGCCTGACGGCAATCCCGAAACTCACCCGAGTCACCCGGACCTGCCCGGATGCGGTAAAATGACAACACGCGCGGCACGATGCCATCACCCACGCATGCGCACCGCCAGCTTTTGAGACGCGTCAGTGGTATCGGTAAACGGCACCGCACGCTGGCCGCTTCCCGTAGCGAGCGATTGTGAATCGATGACACCGCGCCGATATTCCGGGCGCCAGCATACAGGTGATTCGGCTGAATCGCAGCGTGCGATCCAGGATCACCGGAAACGAGGAACAGCTTTTGGCAAAGAAACCGCAAGCACGCCGACCGGTGCGTAG
>CADCWJ010000890.1 GCA_902806365.1 uncultured Thermomicrobiales bacterium | reverse complement strand
GCGAATGCGAGGCGGCGGTGATCGAGGTCGGGCTCGGCGGCACCCTGGATGCCACGAACGTGATCGACCCGGTTGTCTCCGCGATCACGCGCCTCGATCTCGAACATACCGCCATTCTGGGCGAGACCCTCGCCGAGATCGCGTCCAACAAGGCGGGAATCATCAAGCCGGGCCGGCCAGCGGTCACCGTCGATCAGCCACCGGAAGCGCTCGCGGTAATCGAGGCACGGGCGCGCGAGGTAGGGAGCGAGCTGCTGATCGGAGGTCGCGACTGGATCATCGAGGGTGACGAGGAGCGGTTCGCGGTCGTCGGACCCTGGGGCCGGGTGGACCGCTTGCGGACATCGCTGGTTGGACCCCATCAGGTCGAGAACGCCGGGCTTGCCGTGGCCGCGCTCCGGGCGGGGTTCGGCGGCGACGCGGCGATCGACGTAGCCGCGATCCGGGCGGGTCTCCGCGATGTCCAGATCCCCGGGCGGTTCGAGCGGGTTCCGGTCGCATCCGGCCCGGCGATCATCCTCGACGGAGCCCATACCCCCGTCGCCGCCGACGCGCTCGCGGCGGCCCTGAGGCGCCAGTTCCCGCACGGGCGATTCACCTTCGTTGTCGGGATGCTGCGGGACAAGCGCCCCGAACCGTTCCTGACCCCATTGATCGACCAGGCCGCGCGGTGGATCGTGGCGGAGCCCGACTCGCCCCGGCGAATGCCGGCCGACCTCCTGACGTCGTCGCTGACGGCGCTCGGCGAGCGGGTGGAGCACGCCCCCTCGATCGGGGAGGCGATCGAGAGGGCCCGCCGGCACGGTGAGGTCGTAGTGGTCACCGGCTCGCTGACGACGGTGGCCGAAGCGCGCGTCCACCTCGGCCTGGGCATCCCCGACCCGCCTCCCCGTTAGTGGCTGGAGTTGCCGGCAAGGAGGGTCGTCCGCTTCTGGCAGCGGTCGGCCTCGTTGCGGAGAGCGGAGACAAGATCCCCACGTGTGAAAAGGCCTTTGCTCCACCGATGACGGCCACGGTGCTTCTCGGGAAGAAACGCGACCGTGCGACCACTGATCCTGACCGGCTGCCCAGCAGCCGGAAGGGCGACCCGCGGATGCGCTCGCGCAGTCAAACGCGTTCGCGCCACGAACATCGATGCAAACGAATACGACCGCTTGTCGTCGTAGAACCGGGTCAGGTGCCGACGTAAGCCGCGAGATGCCCATCGGTGAGGGTGGAGCGGGCGGCGGCGAGATCGGCGGGGGTGCCCTCGAAGACGATCCGGCCGCCGTCGTGGCCGACGGCAATTCGTACGATCCGAGGTGAGGCCGGCTCATGAGTGGTAAATCTCCATCCGGTCTTCGCCCAAGATGACCAGGGCGTGCTCCAGATCAATCGTCCCTGCCTCATCCTGAAAGAACGCGCCGAGAATCTGCTGGATGTCGGGGATGTAGCGCCGGCTGTTTGGCAGGTCGAGATAGATGACACCCTGTTCAAAGCGCTCACCCGTGGAGAACGGTTGGACAAAGTCGCGGTCCAAGGTAATCACGACGCGGCCGGCTGACCTCGCCAGGCGCAACACCTCGTGATCCGGGATTTCACCCAATCCCATGGCCAGGAGTGAGCGGACGTCCAAGCCAAACTGTACGGAAAGGTAGCGCCCAACCTTTGGCGAAAGGTTGGCGTCGAGCAGATATCTGGGCACGGTCGAGCCTACCGCGAGCCGATATCCGCCCGATCTCGCCTCAGTTGGCTGTAGGCTCTCGCCGCCTCAACATCGTCCCGGGTGAGATTTGGGTAGTCCTCGAGAATCTGTTCGATGGACACCCCGGCATCAAGCCAGTCGATGATGAGAGAGACGGTGATACGCGTCCCGCGGATAATGGGTTTTCCGCCCAGGACGGCCGAATTGCGGGTTATGTGCGCTTCGATTTGCCGCTGGCTCAACATCATTGGATCCTTGCCTCTGCCTTCATCTTATCACTGCGTCCTGGTCGGCCTGACTACTTGGGTTCATGATGCCGCTGGGTCGCCAGCCGGCCCCGATATCTGCCTGCGCTGGTCCCTTATACTCGTGGATGGTGTGCGACGGGACGGATCTGCTCGCCGTGCGCTCCCATCGCTCAGCGGAGAGCACTTGCCCCCTGTGCAACAGGCTACACGTTTGCATTCTGTTGGGCGCACCCCTTCTCGGCAGCGCTCTTAATGACCCGAAATCCCCCCAACGAGGCCGATTCAGGTAAGCAAACTTGTCTTACAGTGCCCGCACGGGCCTCGGTCACGCACCCACGTAGGCGGCAAGGTGCTCGCCGGTGAGGGTGGAGCGGGCGGCGACGAGGTCGGCGGGGGTGCCCGCGAAGACGATCCGGCCGCCGTCGTGGCCGGCGCCGGGGCCGAGGTCGATGATCCAGTCGGCGTGCGCCATGACCGCCTGGTGGTGCTCGATCACGATCACCGACGTGCCGGAGTCGACGAGCCGGTCGAGCAGGCCGAGCAGGTGCTCGACATCGGCGAGGTGGAGGCCGGTGGTCGGCTCGTCGAGCACGTAGATGCCTCCCTTGTCGCCCATGTGGGTGGCGTGCCTGAGCCGCTGCCGCTCGCCGCCGGAGAGCGTGGTGAGCGGCTGGCCGAGGGAAAGGTAGCCGAGCCCGACATCGGCCAGCCGGGACAGGATCGCGTGGGCCGCCGGCGTGCGCGCCTCGCCAGCGCCGAAGAATGCCGTCGCCTCTGTCACCGGCATCGCCAGTACCTCGCTGATGTTCTTGCCGCCGAGAAGGTAGGTGAGCACCCTGGCCTGGAACCGCTTGCCCT
>CADCWJ010000889.1 GCA_902806365.1 uncultured Thermomicrobiales bacterium | reverse complement strand
GCGAGGGCCGCGACGGCCGCCTCGGGATCGTAGCCGAACTGGTCACTCTCGATCGAGCCGGGGATGCCCTCCGGGATCCAGCTCAACGTCGGACTGCAGTCACCGTTCCGGATCTCGGTGCAGTAGGTCTCGCGGTCGAAGGCGAGCGAGAACGCCTCACGGACCTTGATGTCGTCAAACGGTTCCTGGGTCAGATTGAAAGAAAGGT
Source organism: uncultured Thermomicrobiales bacterium (assembly GCA_902806365.1). Taxonomy (GTDB): domain Bacteria; phylum Chloroflexota; class Chloroflexia; order Thermomicrobiales; family UBA6265; genus CADCWJ01. Next base: position 1,990 of record CADCWJ010000889.1, on the reverse strand, counting down.
TGTAGGTCGCCGCGACCGGGTACTCCAGGTACTCCGGGTCACTTCGCAGGTCGGCGATCTGGGCCGGGTCGAGTTGGACGATGTCGAGGTCGCCGGCCTGGTAGGCCTCGAGAGCCACGGACGACTCGCCCTGGTAGACGTATTCGATGCCGTCGAGGATCGGGCGACCCTCGCGGTAGTTCTCATTGGCCTCGAAGGTGATCAGCTGATCCTCTTCGATACTCGTGATCGTGAACGGGCCGTTGCCGATGTGGTTCTCGGCCGTCTGCCACCAATCGTCCGGAGCCGCTTCCGCGATCTCCTGCTTGACGGGGTAGAAGACCCACATGTAGGCGATCGTCGCGTAGTAGGGGGCCGGGTTCGTGAAGTCGAGGACCAAGGTCAGGTCGTCCGGCGTGGAAACGCCAAGCGCCTCGCGGGCCGCCTCGTATTCCTCGTCGGTGAACTCGACCTCGTTGCCTTCCTCGTCGAAGCCCACGTTCGCGAACTCGGCGCAGCCGACGATCTCGAACAAGATGGACTGGTATTCACCGGCGACATTGGGGTCGCAGGTCCGCTCGACCGCGTAGCGGAAGTTCTCCGACGTCAGCTCGGAGCCGTCGCTGTAGGTGAGCCCTTCGCGCAGCTTGAAGGTGATCTGGGTCGCATCCTCGTTGAACTCCCAGCTCTCCGCCGCCGCCGGCACGACTTCCTGATTCTCATCCAGGCGAGTCAGCCCCTCGTAGGCCAGGGCCAGGATGGCGATCTCCTCGGAGAACGAGCTCTTCTGGGGGTCGAAGTCGTCCGGATAAGTGAGCTGATGTACCCGCAGGACCTTCTCCCCGGCGGCGTCCTGCGCCGCGACCCGGCCGATCGTGGCGATCGGCATCGCCGCCACCAACAACACGAGCAGGGCGATGAATCCGAGATTTCGGTGTCGTATCTGCATCCTGGTCAACCTCCATCGGTTTTCCATAGGGTTCCCACGCCACGCGACCCGTGACGGTGGGCACCATAGGCCAAAGGTCCCATGCTGTCAACAGCGGACCAAGGACCCGGACCAGGCCGGCACCCATAGTCATCGGTGCGACGTTGGTTTGGTCTGTTCCTTCCTAGAGACTACCAGCTCCCGAACCGCCCCTCGGCTCGTCATTCGTTCGCGGGGACTGGGCACTCGTGCTGGGATCGCTCTCGGGATCTGGTGGACGCGTTCTCCACCTGATGAAGGGCGGCGTAGACCTCAGGCGACCACGGCAACGATTTTGGGCGCGGAGGCGGGGGAGATCTTCCTTGGCCGCTGTCCAGACGATCGTGTCGTCCACCGTCTCATATCCATGGATGACGCGGTGCCGGAGCTTGATGGCGTTGCGCAGGTCGGGGATGCGACCCTCCAACGTCTGGTCCAAACGCGCCGCGATGCTCAGCGCCTCGCCGATAATCTCGAACTCTCGCTCAACCGCCCGGCGATGGAGGCGGCTGTCGGTGTATGCCAGGACATCGACGCGGTCGATGAACCCGGCGATCGCGTCGATGCTGTCGAGCGCGTGTCCCAGGCGTTCTACGACCTCAGGCGACATAGACGAGCTGCCTGGACGTGTCGAGTTCAGCGATGAAATAGGCGCTGCGTACGGACCGGACAGTGAGCAGGTCGACCGGCCGACCAAACAAGGCTTCCAGCGCGTCGGCGATTGCGAGGTATCGTCGCGCCACATCTGGTCCGTACTCGCCCAGATCAACCAGGAAATCGAGGTCGCTGGTGGCCGAATCGAAGGTGTCCTTGGCGGCGGAGCCAAAGAGGTCCAGGCGCCGGACTCCGTATCGCTCACAGAGAGCGACGACCTCGGCCCGTTTGTCGGCAACGATGGGAGGGAGCATCGGGCGACCAGTCCTCAGGGGCGAGCTCGACGTCCGCATCATACCGAAACGAGGAGTGAGCCACCGGATGGCCCGACCGGAATAGGCTGGCCCCCACCGGTGTGCCGGGGACCTGACCATGTTTTCAGCCCAAGTG
>CADCWJ010000888.1 GCA_902806365.1 uncultured Thermomicrobiales bacterium | reverse complement strand
GCTCGCCCGCTCGGCGACGGCCCAGCGCCTCACGGTCTACACGACGTTCATCCACGGGCCGTCTCCGGGGCAGGAGCAGCACCTCGTGCTGGTCGATAACGGGCGGCGGCGGATGCGCGAGCTGCCGGAGTTCCGCGAGGCGCTCCACTGCATCCGCTGCGCCGCCTGCGCGAACGTCTGTCCGCCCTACCGGGAGGTGGGAGGGCACGTCTTCGGGCACATCTACTCCGGCGCGATCGGGCTGGTCGTCACGCCGTTCCTGCACGGGCTGGAGGCGGGAGCAGGTCCGCAGAGCCTCTGCCTCTCGTGCAACGCCTGCGAGACGGTCTGCCCGGTCGACATTCCCCTGCCGCGCCAGATCCTCGACATCCGGGCGATGGTCGCCAGGGAGAAGGGGATCAAGGGTCCGAAGCGGACGATCCTGGCGGCCTACACAAGCCCAAGCCTGACCAACCTGCTGTTCAAGATCGGCACGCGGGCGCAAGGGGTCGTGACGCGCGGACGACCGTTCGTGCGGGGGTCGCGGGTGCCCCTGCTGAGCCGCCAGACCCGGTGGCGAAGCCTGCCGGCACTGTCGCGTCGTCCACTCCGGGAGCGGCTCCGGACCGAGGCGATGGCGTCGCCGCCCCCGCAAGCGTCCCTTCCCAACGGGGCAGCCGGGCGCACCGTCGCCCTCTTCCCCGGCTGCATGACCGACCGGATCTACCCGGAGCAGGGGGAGGCAATCGCCGAGGTGCTGGGCGGGCTGGGCGTCACGGTCGTCTCGCCGCCAGGGCTGCACTGCTGCGGGCTCATCCCGCAGAACTCCGGAGACACTGCCCACGCGAAGCGGATGGCCCGGCAGACGGTGAGGGCGCTGGAAGCGGTAACGGCCGATTACATCGTCTCGGGAAGCGCCAGTTGCGTCGCAATGCTTACCCAGGATTACGTCCATCTGTTCCGGAACGACCCGCCCTGGCGCGAGCGGGCGGAGGCGCTCGCGGCCAGGGTCATGGATTTCACGTCGTTCCTCGTCACCGTCGCGAAGCTCGAACAGGGGAGCTTGGCCGCGACCGACGGCCAGGCGCGGTCGCTGACCTACCACGATTCCTGCCAGGGGCTGAACGCGCTCGGGCTCTCGGCCGAGCCGCGCCACCTGATCCGCGAGGTGATGGGCGACGAGCTGACCGAGCTGGCCGAGAACACGTTCTGCTGCGGCTTCGGCGGGTCATTCTCGTTCGACTACCCGGACGTCTCGGAGCGGCTGATGAACCGCAAGCTGGCCAACGCCGAGGCAACCGGCGCTCGCCTGATCGTCAGCGACAACCAGGGGTGCATCATGCACCTCCGCGGCGGGCTGGATGCGTCCGGCCGCCAGATCGAGGTGCGCCACCTCGCGGAGCTGCTCGCCGAGCGGATCCGGGAACGGGCCGCCAGCGATCCGGTCCGGTAACATACGGCTCGACGGAGTGTCGCCACTTCAATCAGCAACGTGAAAGAGGATCTTGTGCCACTTGGACGGTTCACCACGAAAGAGGATGCCCGGCCGCGGCTCGGCCTGATCGCCACCGACCGGATCGTGCCGCTGGCGACGCTCGGCGGGCCGGACACGCTCGATTCCGCGATGCAGCTGCCGGCAACGGAGCTGCATCGGCTCCTCGGCGAAGCCGGCAGTGGCGCGTCGGACGGGCTGCCGCTGACCGACATCACGCTGCTGCCGCCGATCGACGCGCAGGAGGTCTGGGCCTGCGGGGTGACCTACCGCCGCAGCCGCGACGCCCGGATGGAGGAATCGACCCAAAAGGACGTCTACGATCTCGTCTACGAGGCGGCGCGGCCGGAGTTGTTTTTGAAAGCGACGCCAGGCCGGGTATCCGGCCCGGAAGGGATGATCGCCATCCGCGGCGATTCGACCTGGGACGTGCCCGAGCCGGAGCTGGTACTGGCGATCAACAGCCGGGGCGAGACGATCGGCTACACCATCGGGAACGACGTCTCGTCCCGCTCGATCGAGGGCGAGAACCCGCTCTACCTGCCACAGGCCAAGGTCTACACCGCCTGTGCCGCGCTCGGACCGTGGATCACGCTCACGACGGAGCTTCCCGATCCAACGAGGCTGGCGATCCAGCTCGTGATCGAGCGCAACGGCATCCTCCATTTCGACGGCGAGACATCGACCGATCAGATCAGCCGGCCGCTGGACGAGCTGGTCGGCTACCTGCATCGCTTCAACGCGTTTCCGGACGGGGTGTTCCTGATGACGGGAACGGGCATTATCCCCCCGCTCGAGTTCACGCTCGAGGATGGCGATATGGTCAGCATCACGATCGACGGGATCGGGACGCTGCGCAACCCGGTCACCCGCCTGACTTCGTGAGGGCGACCACCGGCTGAAGCTCTCGTCGAGCGGGCGCATCGACCGGGTTGGCGCTCACCCGCCGTCATGTTGAGCGAAGTCGAAACGTCCAGGCACAGTCAGCCGGCAGGGTGCCGGTCCCCGCTCGCATGGCGCGGGTGCCGAGATCCCTCGACCCATTCGGACGCCCTGCAAGTGGCATCGGAGCGCAGCTGAATGTCGAAGCATCTCCGGACGGACTCTGTTGCATCCCGCGGTGTGGCAAGAGGGGCGCACATCGCGATCCGGGCGCAGGTTATCGCCTGAACCCGGTTGCCCATTCACGGTCGCCGGACCCTATGCGCCCCGGCGGCGATTTCGCATGACCATCGAGACCAGGTACGAGACCACACCCGCGATCAGCGCGTAGATCACCCCCTCACCGATGCCGCTTCCGGACAAAAGAGTGATCAGGAAAGCGGCGATCGCCGCCACGACACCGGAAATGAGCGGGCCATTCTGCTGGTTCATGCCGAACCTCCCTGGTTGGTTTCTGGACATGGACGATGCCGCCACTTTACGCGAGCGGTGAAGCGATCGGGCCTCCCTGGATTGACTTGTCGAAGCGTCCGGCCTCCAGGTCGACCCGGAAGAGATCGGGCAATGCCAGCTCCCGCCAGATTTCCCAGGGGTCACGACCGGTCAGCTGGCCCAGAAATGCGGCCAT
>CADCWJ010000887.1 GCA_902806365.1 uncultured Thermomicrobiales bacterium | reverse complement strand
CGGCGAACGGCGCGGCGCCCGCCGCCTGCACCGTCACGATCCGGGGTAGCTTTGTGATCAGGCCGACCTGGTACGCCTCCGAGAGCGCCTTGCCGAAGGCGGCGGTATTGCCGAGATTGCCGCCCGGGAGAGCGATTACATCCGGCACGTTCCAGCCCAGCCCCTCGAGAATCTCGAACACGATCGTCTTCTGACCCTCGGGCCGGAACGGATTGACCGAGTTCGCGAGGTAGACGGCGCCGGTATCGGCGAGGAGCCGGAGCAGGCGCAGCGCGAGGTCGAAGTCGCCATCGACCTGGACGACGGTCGCGCCGAAGGCGATCGTCTGGCTGAGCTTGCTGGCGCTGATCCGGCCCTCGGGGATGATCACCAGCGCCGGGAGCCCGGCCGAGGCCGCGTAGCTCGCCAGCGAGGCGGAGGTGTTGCCGGTCGAGGCACAGGCCAGGGCGGGCGCCCCGATCGCTTTGGCATGGCTCACGCCGACCGTCATCCCCCGGTCCTTGAACGAGCCGGTCGGGTTGTGGCCCTCGTGCTTGATCCCGAACCGGCCGCTGGTGAGACCGGCGTACTCGGCAAGGCGGTCGTCCCAGTAAAGGGGGGTGTTGCCCTCGCCGCGGCTGACGATGTGCTCGCGCGGAATCGCCGGGAGCAAGGGCGCAAAGCGCCACACCCCGGAGAACGCCTCCGGCGTACCGACCCGCGCCGCGAACGCATCCGGGGTCAGGCGTTGACTGACGTCGATGTCGGCGTCCAGCAAGCCGCCGCATTTCGGGCAGACGGTGAGCGGGCGATCGCCCGGAAAGATGGTTCCGCACCGCATGCAGGTGACGCTCAGGCCGGGGAGTGACTGTCGCGCGTTCGTCGCGCTATCGGCTTGCGCGGAGGGCTGATCCGTGAGCGCCGCCATGATGTCCTGTGTCCTCTCGCAATTGTTGCTGGATGGGGATGGGTACGAGCGGGCGCGTCCCCGTGCCGCATTGTTGCGAGAATACCACGCAGGGTTTTCGCATCCTGCCGCGATCGCCCTACAGCTGGTCCTCGTCGCCGAAGGTGGAGCGGTCCCAGTGCCCGATCTCGCCATGGGAGCCACGTTTGCGATCCGGGCCGGAGGGACGCCGACCGCTGTCCACGATCCCATGCACCAGCGGACAGGTCGCTGGACAACTGCAACGCAGGAATGTTGCCGTGCGACCTGTCCCAGGGCGCGTATCACCGATCGGGGGCAATGAGGGCGATGTGCCCCATTTGGTATCATTTCGCCTGGGAGAGCCGCAATGGAGGCGTGCCTGGCCACAGCCGCCAGGGCAAAACGTTTCCTGTCGTTCTCCCATCTCGTGCCGCCAGTGCCATCACTGGGCCATCTGTCCCACTCCATGGCTCCCGGTCGCTCCATGTCTCTGATGTATGCGAACCGTTAAGTTCACTGATGCATCGACTTGGAACGCGTGGTCGATGGACGGCGGCAATCCTTCCTTTCCGGAAACGACGTTGTCTCGATGCCCCATTCCGTGAAGGCGCGGGTCGACCTGTCGTCGCGAAGGTGTCAACCGGTAGAGACGTTCACGTTCCAGCACTTTCCCCCACGGGAACGTCCGGTTGCCTCTTCAGGGTCCATTCATAGTGACAAACCATGTTATTCATCGGGCTACCGCATTTCTCCGGCGACCGGTCCCGGAGCTTGTCCTTACCGCCATGTTGATCAGCGTAACGGTGATCGCGTCCCTCCTCTTCGCGAGGGACATGCTCGCGCTGGGAAGCGCGTATAGTGCGGATGGAACCGGATGGAACGTCGTCCGCCTGCTCCTGTTCGCTGGCGTTGTGCTCGTCCTTGTCTATGGAAATCTCGTGTATCAAGTCACGCGGCTGGGATACTTCCTGCGTCAGCGGCGTCATCGGCCGCCACCATTCGAGCACCTGGCCGCGTGCCGGTGGGAGCAGGCGCCTCCGGTCGTCATTCTCGTCCCCTCGTACAAGGAAGATCTGCGCACCATCCGTCAGACGCTGATGTCCGCCGCCCTTCAGCACTATCCTGACCGCCGGGTCGTGCTGCTGCTCGATGACCCCCCGCATCCGACGAATCAGAAGGATGCCGAGCAACTCGTCGCCGCTCGCCAGGTGCCAACGCAGGTTGCGGCGCTCCTCCAGGAACCGGCCTCGCGGGTGGAGCAGGCCCGGCGCACGTTTTCGGCGCGCGCGCAGGAGGGGCAGGTTCCCCGTCAGGAACTCCTGCGCCTGCTCGATGTCTATGCCGATGTCATTGCGTGGTTCGAACACCAGGCGGCCGAGACGCCCCAGTCCGACCATACCGACGTGATGTTCGGCCGCCTGGTGTTCAACGCTCACGCCGATCTGCTGCGGACCACCGCCAGACGCCTCGCGGAAGCGATCGCCGAGCACGAGATTCCGGCGGAATTGCTTCAGAGAGAATACCGGCGTCTCGCGGACATCTTCCGGGTTGAACTTTCCTGTTTCGAGCGCAAGCGATACCGCAACCTGTCCCAGGAGCCCAACAAGGCGGCAAACCTTAATGGGTACATCAGCCTGCTTGGAAAACGTGTCAGGAAAGTGGCGTCATCCGGCGGATTCCCCATCCTCACCAACCGGTCAGGTGCTGACGATAATCGGGATCAGGTCATTCCCGACGCGCCATACGTCCTCACATTGGACGCCGACAGCCTGCTCTCGCCGGAGTATGTCCTCCGTCTCGTCGATGTCATGGAGTCCCCGGGAAACGAGCGCATCGCGGTGGTTCAGTCGCCCTACACGGCCATCCCCAATGCTCCCTCCGCGATGGAGCGGATTGCGGGGGCCACGACGGACATGCAGTACATCGTCCATCAGGGATTTACCTGGTGCAAGGCCACCTATTGGGTCGGTGCCAACGCCATCCTCCGGAAGTCGGCGCTCGACGATATCCGCACTGAGGAGTCCGAGCGCGGGCTCGTGGTGCCGGTGTTCATCCAGGACCGGACGGTGATCGAGGACACCGAATCAACCGTCGATCTCATCGCGCGGGGATGGAGGCTGCACAACTATCCGGAGCGGCTTGCCTATAGTGCCACTCCACCTGATTTCGGTGCGTTGCTGGTCCAGCGCAGTCGCTGGGCCAACGGGGGACTCCTTATCGTCCACAAACTGCTTCGATACGTTCGTGCCAAACCGTTTCGGCTTGTCACGCCGCTTGAGACACTGATGCGACTGCACTACCTGGTTTCCATCGCGGCGGGAAGCGTCGGCCTTATCGTGTTGCTGTTCCTGCCTCTGGACGAGGATCTGGGCAGCGTCTGGATTCCCGTGACGGCGGCACCCTATTTTCTCCTCTATTGGCGGGACCTGCTCCGGGCCGGTTATCGCAAGGGTGATGTCTTTCGCGTCTATGCGTTCAACATGATGCTCTTGCCGATCAACCTGGCCGGGGTTGTCAAATCATTGCAGCAGGCATGGACCGGTCGCAAAAGCTCCTTTGGCCGGACGCCGAAGGTAGCAGGTCGGACCGCCGCACCCGGTTGGGCCGTGGCTGCGGAGTGGCTGCTTCTAGCGTACTGCCTGTTCGCCGCTGTTTCGGATGCGTTTGCGGGACGGTGGCTCCACGCGCTGTTTTCACTCGGCACAGCGGTGGCGCTCGGCTACGCGGTGACGGTCTTCCTGGGGATCGGCGCGTCCCGCGAAGATCTCGCGAGCGGATGGAACGGGTTCCTGTCACGGTGCCGGGGCGCACGACTTCCGTGGGCCTCGTTCGGCAACGGTGGTAGCGGCGACTAATCCACGGTGCGAGGTTGCTGCGTTTGACCGCGCTACAGCTGGTCCTCGTCGCGGAAGATGTAACGGTCACAGCGCCCGAGTTCGCCGTTGGCGAACCACGCCATCAGGTTGTGGGGAGAGAACCCGGCATCCAGCAGCGGCCCGATCGCGACCTGGTTGGGGGATGGCAGGTCGACCCGCCATACAAGGTCCCGCTCCTGCCGCCCGGCCATTTGGAGTGCCCGGTTCAGGACATCGGGAAACCGGCTCACGGTCCGTGAGACGACGGGGCCGATCCGCCCATGATCGGCGTGCGTCGAGATCAGGAAGTAGCCGCATGGGCGAGCCGTGGCGCGATCCCGCAGGATCGCGCCCTCGGCGCCGTGCTCCAGCCAGCGCACGATCTCGGGCAGGCGGGAGACGCCGGCGATCTCGCGATCCAGCCGATCGACCGCCTCCAGTACATCGACGCGATCGCGCTGGATCGCCACCGATTCGAGCCCATCAACGGGCACAGCGTCCGGGAAGCGTGGTCTTGGCGCCCGCAGCGACATCACCGGGGGACCCGGATGGAGGCCGAACCGCAGATAGCGCTGCCACGCCCGGGGATCGCGGGATGCCACCAGCGTGACGATGGATGCACCGGCGGCGTCGATGATCTCGCGGAGCCGGGCCAGGAGTTGGCCGCCGATTCCCTTCCCCTGCCACTCGGGGAGCACGAACAGGAACGCGATGTGGGCGTGCCGGCCCCGGATCCGGACCGCCGCGACTCCAGTCAGCTCGTTGCCCGACTCGACCACGATCACCCTGCCGGGCGGTGCCGCGAAGACATCGGACAGCGCCTGGATCGCCTCCCGCAAGTCGATTGCGCGGGCATCCGCCGACGACCACGGGTTACGGAGCCGGAGAATCTCGTGAAGCGTGATCGCCGCCGACTGGTAGACCTGCGCCGCCTCGACCAGATCTCCCGGGACCGCCTCACGCACGGCGACCGCTGGATGCGTTCGCGAGCCGGGTGGCGTCATGCGGAGCTCTTCCATCCGGGTCGCTGACCGACCGGCCGCGTCATCGGCATTCGATCAGCTCCGGGGTGTGGAGGCAGGAGCGGCGGGGCGCGTCACGCCGGAAAAGGTGGCGCGGATCGCGGTTCGCGACAGGTACTCCCCGTTCACGTAGTCGAACTCGCCGCCGCACGTAATCAGCGTCAGCGTCTGGCCGGGCGTTGGCCCGACCAACTCGGCGATCCTG
>CADCWJ010000886.1 GCA_902806365.1 uncultured Thermomicrobiales bacterium | reverse complement strand
GCGCTGGCGCGAGGATCGCCGCCAGCTCGCGGATACCACACCGTGGGTGTTGATGGAACTGGAAGAGACCGCGAATCTGCTTGGTGAAGACTGGCAGCCCTACGGTGTCGAGCCGAACCGCACGATGCTGAAGACCTTCTGCGATGAGCAACTGGCGCAGGGGCTCGTCACGACGCCGCTCGATCCCGATAGCGCCTTCGCCGACTTCCAGGCACTCGGGCGCAGTTAAGCCGACCGCCCCACGCCACACCGTCGTGCGATGAACGATAGCTCCCACAGCGGACCGCAGCACCGGCGACACCGTCGCCCGGTAGTCGATCGCGCGTGGCGTGCCGTGAAACGCCATGGGCACAGCAAGCACAAGGAGCAGACCGTGACCATGCAGGGTTTACAACTCCTGGCACCGGAGCGTGCCGAGATCACCACTCGTGTCGCCACCGTAGCGGGACTTGCCGCGGCCAGCGGGATTGACGCGCTGGTGATCCTCGAACCGGCGAACGTCTATTACCTTTCGGGCTTCCGCACCACCCTCCACTCCCGCTACACCGCCGTTGCCCTCCGCACCCCGCAACCGGAGGAAGCGACACTGATCGCCCCTGGCGTCGATCGGAAACTCGCCCTCGAACCGGTCTGGTTCCCCTCCCTCCTGCCCAATACGAAGATCTATTACGAAGGTGCGCCCGCCGGGGGGGCGGTCGTCAATGCGCCGGAACTGCTGCTCGCCGAGATCATCCGCGATGGCGACACGATCGGCGTCGACCTCGCGGGCGCGAGCTACGGCCAGGTGCAGATGCTGAGCATCCTCTTCCCCCAGGCGACCATCATTGATGCCACACCGCTGCTGCATGAGGCCCGGCGGGTGAAGTCGCCGTTCGAGATCGAGACCCTGCGACGGGCAAACGCGATCGCCGTCGAGGTGTTTGGGCTGGTACCGGGCTGGCTCCAGCCGGGATTGACCGAGATCGATCTCGCCTGCAAGATGGACACCGCAGCGCGTGAGCGCGGAGCGGACGATTTTGGCTACCCGACCCTCGTCGGTTTCGGGCCGAAGTCGCTGGCCCCACACGCCCCGCCGCTCGCGCACCCCCTCGCGCCGGACCAGATCGTGACGATCGCCTTCGGCCCAGCCGTGGCCGGGTACTGCGCCGATATCGTGCGGACGTTCTTCTACGGCACACCGCCCGCCCTCGCGGTCGAGAGCGGCGAGCGGACGATCGCGATTCAGGCGGCGGCGATCGGGGCGGTACGCGCTGGTGCCCGCGCGGGCGACCTGATGCTGGCCGCGCGTGAAGTCGTCCTGCGATTCGCTCCCGATGCACCGTCGCAGGGCCGCGCGGGCCACAGCGTCGGCCTGACGATCCACGAGACACCTTCGCTGACCGCCGACAACGATATGCCGCTGACGGTCGATATGGTCTTGGCGATCGAGCCGGGCGCACCGGGTGCCTTGATGGAGGGGATCGGCCTCTACCGGCACTGCGACGTGGTGCGGGTGACGGAGGACGGTTACGAACTCCTCACGCCGCTCGCGCACCCCCTCGCGCCGGACCAGATCGTGACG
>CADCWJ010000885.1 GCA_902806365.1 uncultured Thermomicrobiales bacterium | reverse complement strand
TTGCGGTCCCCCAGAAGCGCCATCGCGCTCGGCACCAGGATCGAGCGGACGATGGTGGCATCGAGGAGGATGGCGACGCCGAGGCCGAACCCGAGCTGCTGGATGAAGACCAGGCTCGCCGAGGCGAAGCCGCCGAAGACGGCGACCATGATCAGGGCGGCGCCGGTGATGATCTTCGCCGTCCGCTGCAACCCGACCGCGACCGACTCGGTGTTGTTGCCCGTAAGGTCGTAGTGCTCGCGGATCCGGCTCAGCAGGAAGACGTGGTAATCCATCGAGAGCCCGAACAGCACCGCGAACATGAAGAGCGGCAAGCCGGCCTCGATCACATCCGTCTGCTGGAAGCCGAAGAACCCGATCAGGTTGCCCTCCTGGAAGACCCAGACGATCAGCCCGTAGGCGGCGCCGACCGAGAGCAGGTTCATCACGATCGCCTTGGCCGCGACGACAAGCGAGCGAAACACGACGACCAAGAGGACGAAACTGAGACCGAGGACAAAGAGGAAGACGATCGGGGTGTAGGTATCAAGCACCTCCAGGAAGTCGACATTGTTCGCGGAGAGCCCGGTGGTGAGGATTTGGCCGGCCGGCAATGAGGCTGCTATGGGTGGAATGATCTCGTCACGCAGGTGTCGGATCGCGTCGGATGCGGCCTCCGCATCGGGATCGAGATTCATCGGAATGGAGATGAGAGCAATCTCGTTGTCGGCGCTGCGGGTCGTTGTCGCTGACCCGTAGAGGGGACTGCCATCTGCGGTGGTTGCCTCACCCAGGCGCTGAATGATGGTGGTGATGGCGCCCTCGGTGGCCGGGTCATCGAGCGGACCCTCGACCACGATTTCGACTGGCGAGTTCTGCCCGGCGGAAAACTCGGCGTCGAGGATGTTGTACGCCGTCTTGGATTCGAGTTCGTCCGGCAGCACCGACGCGAAGTTGAAGCCCTCGTTCAGATTGAACACGGGTGACGCACAGAGGACGAGGAAGCCACCGGCCACGATCAGGCTGAGGACGGGCTTGCCCATCACAACTCGGGTGATCGTCCCCCAGAAGCCGCCGTGCATCGTCTCGCGGTCCCAGGCGGCCTGCCTAGCGGCCGTCTCCGTGTTGTACGTTCGGCGACGCGGCCAGTCGAGCTTGTCACCGAGCAGGGCGATGACGGCCGGGATCAGGGTGAGGGTAGCGGCGACGGCGACGGCGACAACGAGGATCGCGCCAATGCTGATCGAGCGGTAATCGTTGGTGGGCGCAATGAACAGTCCGGCCAGGGCCAGGACGACGGTCATTCCGGAGAAGAGCACGGCGCGGCTGGCGGTGCTGCCGGCGATCTCAATCGCGGCATGCTTGGCCGCGCCCCGCCTCCGCTCCTCGCGGTAACGCTCGACGACGAAGAGGGCGTAGTCAATGCCGACCGCCAGGCCGATCATCGGGATGATGGAGTTCGCAACGAACGACAGCTCGTTGAACTGGCTGACAATGGCGGCCAAGCCAAAAGCGATGCCGATCGAGATGATCGCCAGAATCAGCGGGACAAAGGCCGCAACCAGGGCGCTGAAGAGGACGATGAGGATGAGGAAGGCGACACCGGCGCCGATGCTCTCACCACGGGCGATATCCTTCTCGGCCAGGGTGTTGGCCTCTTCGTTGAGACTGGCGTCACCGACAGTGAGGATAGTGAAGCTGGGAGTGGCATCCTGGAGGGTGTGGAGCAGGGCGAGAACGTTCGGGCCGTGCTCGACCCCCTCTTCCAGCGACCCAACCAACGTCACCGGGATGATCGTCGTCTTGCGGTCGGCAGAGACGAGATGGCTAGCTGCCTCCGGATTCTGGGCGCTGAGCTCGTAGTAGTTGACGACGCTGGCGACCACGTCCGTGTCCGCCCGGAAAGCGTCGGTGGCACGCTGCACGGTTTCCTGGAACGCGGGATCGTCAATCGTCATGGTCGTCGACTGGACGATGAGGGTTTCAGCGCCGTGACGTTCCTCGCGGATGCCGTGCTCTTCCAGCAGGTTCCAGCCCTGCTGTGATTCCGGATCGTTCAGGAG
>CADCWJ010000884.1 GCA_902806365.1 uncultured Thermomicrobiales bacterium | reverse complement strand
TCGATCGAGCGCCGCATGTCGGTCACCTCTTCCGGCCGCTCGCCGATGAGGCAGACCATCAGGTGCATGTCGGGGTTGTTGGCCGAAACGCCATTGGCGATCGCCTTCAGCAGCATGGTCTTGCCGGCCTTCGGCGGCGACACGATCAACCCTCGTTGGCCCCGACCGACGGGGGCAACCAAATTCAGCATCCGGGTGGAGAGGACACCGGGGGTCGTCTCTAGGTCGATCATCTCCAGCGGGAAGATGGGAGTCAGGGCGTCGAAGGTCGGCCGCTTTCGCGCCACTTCGGGGTCGACGACGTTCACCGCCTCGACTCGCAGCAAGCTGAAGAACTTCTCATTGTCCTTCGGCGGTCGGACCTGGCCGGACACCCTGTCTCCGGTCCGCAGGGCGAACCGTCGAATCTGGGATTGGGAGACGTAGATGTCGTCCGGGCTCGGAAGGAAGCGCTCGCCACGCAGGAATCCGAAACCGTCCTCGATGATTTCAAGGACGCCATCGCCGAAGACCTCACCCTCCGTCTCGACCTGGGCACGCAGGATCCGGATGGTTAGCTCCGGCCGCTTGACGCGTGTCACTCCCACCAACTCGAACTTCTGGGCGATCTCGCGTAGTTCTTCCAACGACTTGGCATTGAGATCGGCCACGGTCAAGTGTGGATCGCCGGACGATGTCTTGACCGGCAGGTACGTGACCGGAGTCGAGGGGGCGATCGATCGCGGCACCCCGGCCGGACCATGGTCGGGCCGGGGACGGTTCTGACCGTCCTGCCGGACCGGACGAACGTGCTGATTCTGGTCCCGCCGATCGAACCGCTGGTCGACCCTTCCTTGGGGACGGTCGTTGCGCTCGAACCGGTTCATCGGAGCCGGGCGGTCCTGGCGGTCGAAGCGACCTCGATCCTGACGATTAGGGCGGGCGTTCCCATTTCCGTTTTGATTACCGTGCTGGCTGCCGTTGGTGAACCCAGGGTGTCGTGGTTCATCCCGATCTCGGCGCTGCGGACGAGCAGCGTCGATGCGCTCGGGCGGCTCCTGCTGGTCGGGAGCACCATCGCGGCGGCGACCTTCCGGCCCCTGCTGGGCGGGACCGCGACCGCTCGCCGGCACGCGGGCATCGCCGGGGCGGACTACGCCGCGCTCCCGGCTTCGGCCCTCGGCAACCTGAGACGCCGGCTGCCGGGGCACGTCGACCACGTGGACATCGGGAGGAACCGGGCGAGGACCAATGATCGGGTCCGGTGTGGCAGAGAAGGTAGGCGTCGTGTCCTCGGTGCGAACCTCGCGGAGGATGTGATCGCGGGACGCGTCCTCCCCGCTGCCAATGCCGAGCTTGTCAGGACTGACAACGGCGAATGGCTCCGACGGAAGGACTGGCGCTTCCGCTGGATAAGTGCGCTCTTCGCCCGTTCTGTTCCCTGGGACGGCACGCGCTCGCCGCGGCTTCATCGGGACTGCGTCCGGCGGCGAGCCGACCTGGGTGGTTTCGATGTCGGTCGAGACCTGGGGGGGAGCCTCCGCGGCGACCTTTGCTCGCCGTGTCCTTGGCTTCGGGGCGCTCACGACCTCCTCCGAAGCGCCTGTCACCAGTGCAGCATCGTCGGCCGAGTGATGGCCATTGGTTGGCGGTTCTGCCACAAGCACCGTAGGCGGTTCGCTTGGAGCGTCCGCAGCAACTCCATCCTCGTTCAGAGCTCTAGCAGCCTTGACCCGAGTCGCACGCGGCTTCGTGCCAGCGGCAGACGCGCGCTTCCTCGGTGCACGGACCGGCTCGGGCTCACCGGCGCCATCGAGCGTCTCGCCGGTGACGTTGCTCGTGA
>CADCWJ010000883.1 GCA_902806365.1 uncultured Thermomicrobiales bacterium | reverse complement strand
TCGCCTCGGCACCGTCTTGGTTAAGTCGAGCCGTCAACCGTTGGCGAGCCATCGCAGACGCGGCCAACGTGGCGAGCGGAGATCGCCGTGACCGCTTGCCGGACATCCTGGCCGAACGGCGGGGAGGGCAGGAGCAGCCACCTCTGCCGCTCGAGGTTGGCGCCCTCGACACCGTCAAGGGCTACTTCGAAGGCGGTCGCCGGCTTATCCGCCGCCGCTACAACGATCTGCCCCATGCTCTTCAGCCACACCCTCCGCTGGTGCCTCGACACTCCAACCCAGCGGAAGACCATTCTTTCTACGATGCCACCAGTTTGATGCTCCGGTTGGTTCTGTCGAATGCCGGGTCCTGAACGCCGGTAGGCCGTGACAGAGAGGAGGGCCCCCTCGCGGACCCCGCAGGGGGCGAGCCCGCAGAGCCGTCGCTCGAGGCATCGCTCCTGGTGGGCCAGCCCGGTGAGCGGGGCGGTACCGTAGATCCGCCGGAGTGGTACGGTAACAGGAAGCGGTTGGACCGACTTTTCGTCTGTGGATATTCATCAAAGTACTTCGACAAGTCATCGGGGAACAGGCCAGGACACCCGTGGCGGGGAGATGGAGCGACGAGATCCTGATGGTCGAACCAGTCCGAACCGGCCCCGCCGGCCCGAATCCATCGTGAGAGTCGGCATCGGCGCTGGGGAGGTGCATGCGGGTCTCGACAACGGTGTCGATCCGACACGTCGTGCACTTCCGCTCGGTGACGAGCTCCCGTTCTCGATGACGGAGACCTTCGCCCCGGTCGCTTGGTCGGCCGGTCGCTGGCCGAACGAGGATTGGATCGACGGCCGATTCTGGTGGGTGGGGCGGGAGGCGGATCGCACGGTCTGGCGGTGCTTGGCGAGGACGGGGGGGGCCCAAGCGTTGCTCTGCTGGGGGGACGCTTCAATCGACCGCGATACGGAGTGGTTCGCTCGAATCTGCAGGCCGTTCTCATGGGTAGAGGAGGGCATTGCCGATCCCGAGATTCTCCGGCTTCGCCGGCGCTACCCAGGGACTCGGACCTTCTGCTACGGCACGCTCTTCGACGGCGTGGTGGCCTCCATCGTCGGGCAATCAATCTCGCTTGCGTCCGCGGGGGTCACCGCCGGCCGATTGGCGTCGCTGTTCCATCCAGGGGTACGACTGGCCGGGCGGACCTTCCGGCCGCTCCCGTCGCCGACGGATCTGGCCGACGCGCCTCCCGCAATGATCCGGCAGAGTGGGGTGACCTCGAAACGGGCGCAAGCGCTTTGCGCGGTCGGCAAACTCTTCGCTGACCTCAGCCTGCCCGACGTGCCGGACGCCGCGACCCTTTCGGATGTCGAATCAGCGCTGCTCGAGGTACCGGGGATTGGTCCGTGGACCGTCGCGTCTTCGATGCTCTGGGGCATCGGCCGCCCGGACGCGTTCCCCCGCGGGGACATTGCCCTGCTGCGGGCCGCTCGAAGCGTTTATCGCATCGACGACCTCGACATGAATGGACTCGTTCGCCTCTCCGAGGCATGGCGCCCCCATCGCGGGGAGGCGTCTCGGCTGCTCTGGCTCGACCTGCTCGGTCCGGCGCCGGAGTCCAAGGCATGACCGACCAGACGCCTCGGCCAGACTTTCCGATCGACGCCGTTCTCGGCTCGGTCCGCGCGGCGGTGAAGCCGTTTCCCCCGGCCGTCATGTTCGAGCTGGCCGATCGGGGCTTCTCGTCCCTGTTCCATCAACTGATCGCCTGCATCGTTTCCGTCCGGACGCGGGAAGAAGAGACGCTTCCGATCTGTCTCCGTCTGTTCGGGACTGCGCCCGATGCGGCCACGCTGGCCGCGTTGGCCGAATCCGAGATCGACCGGTTGATCCGGCCGTCGACGTTCCACGAGCAGAAAGCCGGGAGGATCCGCGAGATCGCCAGGATCGCGATGACCGGCTACGGCGATGGGATGCCGTGCGACCGGAATGTAGTCATGGCCCTTCCAGGGGTCGGTCCGAAGTGCGCCAATCTGGCGCTCGGAATCGCCTGCGGGTTACCCCTCATCGGCGTCGATATCCACGTCCATCGGATCGTCAACCGGTGGGGTTACGTTCGCGCGTCGACGCCGGAGCGGACGCTGGAGGCGCTCGGCGAGGTGCTGCCGGAGCGGTAC
>CADCWJ010000882.1 GCA_902806365.1 uncultured Thermomicrobiales bacterium | reverse complement strand
GAGCTCGTGAGCATCCGGACGCTCGCGGATCGGATCGACGGCACGCTGGAGGCTGCGCAAAGCGTGAACAGCCTCGGCACGAACGCCATCTGGAGGCGCGTGCGTTTCCTCAACGGTGGACCATTCCGCCGATCCGGGGACTCCAACGACAACGACAACAACCTCCAGGGCCCCAATGCCAACCGGAACGGCCTCCAGCCGGTCCTGGGCGATGCCGACAACATCCTCGCGGGCCTGCGGGAGGTGAACAAGCATCTGACGAGTGTCTGTCAGGCGCCTGTGCTCACCATCCCGCTGCCCGGCCTGATCTCACCCGGTCCCTGCTAGGTGAGGGGGGACCGATGAGGCTGACACGAGGAGACCGGCTATGAGACCGACAACAGGAGACCCGCGTGGCGGGGTGAGGAGTCGGGGCGCCACGCTGGGCCTTGCGACGATGCTGCCGGGCGTGATGCTCGTCATCATCATCTTCTGGGCACTGGCGGCGGTCCTGATGCTCACGGGCTCGCTCATCAATGCCCGTGAGATCGACGACACGGTCGACGTGATCAATGCCCAGGTCTCGACGACGGATGGAATCGACAAGGACCTGGACAACGTCAAGGAGCTCGTCTCGGTGCGTCGGGATGTCGCGGACATCCGTGACGCCGCCGACCCGTTGACCGGCCAGGCAGACCAGATCATCACTGCCGCTGGGGCCATCAACCGGCGCGCGCGGTCGATTCTCGGCACCGCAGGTGACATCAATCAGAATGCCAAGTCGATCAACACGACGGCGCGTTCGATCAACACTACGGTGGGCTCGATCGGGTCCACCGTAGTGCAGATCAACCAGCGGGTGGGCTCGATCGGCGGGAACGTGTCGTCGATCAACGGTCTGGCCAGGTCGATCTTCGCTTCCGTGGGTCCCCGCGGAGCGACGGACCCCACATCCATCAAGGCATCCGTGAACCGGATCCTTGGTGAGCTGCGGGCATTGGATCCCGTCACCCGGTCGATCGATTCCAATCGCGGCCAAGGAGGCGGAAATGGATCCGGCGCGGCCGGCATCAACAGGCGCGGCGACGACGGCATCAACGGAGCCCGCGGAATCAAGGGTGACTTCGGGGGTATCCTCGGCAACGTGAGAGAGATCGACAAGCACGCGAATTCGATCGACTGCGCGAGGCTGCTGAACATCATCGGGCGCACCGAGTTCTGTAATCGGTAGGTAGTTCTCACCTGGACCTCCCTGCCTGCTCGCCGCTCCTTCAGCGGTGAGCAGGCAGTGCGGCCGGGCACGCTCGGCGCCGGCCCGATGAGCCTCCGACCGAAGCGTCCCTGCGGTGTCGTCCTTGGCTTGTCCTTGACGCCCTGCAGGCGTCATGGTC
>CADCWJ010000881.1 GCA_902806365.1 uncultured Thermomicrobiales bacterium | reverse complement strand
TCGGCCGTTGACTGGATGGCGTAGTATCCATCGGCCAACCGGCTTGTGCCGAGATCGATCCACTGCTCGGGCAGGGAGCCCTGGTACAGATCGCCCCAGCCGACGGAGATTCCCTGGAGCGAGCCATTGCAGCTCCCGTACTGGGCCGACGACGGCCCTTGCGAGGAGATGTGATTGGAGTCCATGATGCAGAAACCGGTCTTCGTTCCTTTTTTCGTCGTTGGCTGGTAGACGCCAGCGGAGTCCCGCTGCAGCATCAGATACGAAGCAAATCCCTGGAAGTGGTAATGGTAGTGACTTGGGTGATAGACGATATCGGAACTTACGTGCGTTTGGGAGACGCGCGTGCCGCCTGTTAGGGCGTCATACACGTTCTGGTAGACCTTGTTGCTGCCATCCGGCTTTGGATCACCCTGCAGCTCGAGCCGTCCCTCGCCGTCGTTCCACACCGTATTCGAGAACCTGAGCACGTAATGTGAGAGACCGTCGCTCATCGTGACCCGGTCGAAGTAGAGCCCCGAAGGCTTCGTTGTCTTCAGGGCAGGATAGCGGGGTGCTCCCGCTGCGGACACATCATCTGCGGGCAGGACGAGCCTCGACAGCCCCGCCGCGGCGAGCAGCAGGCCAAGGACGATCATGCACGACACAGGACGAATGGCCCACCGCGCCAACGTCGCCGCACTTGAATCTTCATCTCAAACAGGCCCTCAACGTTCCGATGGACGTACGAAAGCGACCCACCGCGTCTTCCCAAGGGGCGAAAATGATACACATAAGAATATGAATCTGTCGACGTGTCTCTTGGCAACGCGATGGGCACGAATTCCCTGCGCATGAGCCGGACCACAATCCGGTGAGGCGTTCAGGCGCTCCACCGGATTGTCAGATTGTGGTGCACCTCAACGGAAGCGGGGTGATCGCCGTCCCGCGGCATTGGTGATCAGATGTTGCCCCGCTGGAACCGGTTCCAGAGATCCCGTGCGATCCGCGCAGGGTCGGCGGCGACGCCATAGGCCGCGAAATGCGTCACCAGATTGCGGACGTCCCGCTCCAGCAGGAAGCGGCTGTCCGGGTTCTCGTACGGGTTGACCGCCTGCGGGAAGTCGATCACCACCGCCCGCTCCTTCCACCACAGGATGTTGAATGGCGAGAGGTCGCCGTGAATCCGCTCGCAGGCGAGCCAGAGCGCAAGCTGATCCATCAGGGCGGTGAAGACATCGACCGCCTGGCGGCGATCCAGCGCGATGTGTTTCAGCTTGGGCGCCGGTCCGTCGCTGTCGCCGAGATACTCCATCAGTACGGCCTGGCCCGCGATCGCGAACGGTTGGGGCACGGCGGCGCCAGCCTCGTGCAGGACTTGGAGCGTGTTGTATTCGTGATTGATCCAGGAGTGCTCGATCGCGGCGATCCCGCGCTTCGAGCGCTTTGCGACCGCTCGTTCCAGCCGCCGGTCGGGCATCCCGCTCGACTTGAGCCCGGACGACCCGCCGAGCGAGACGCCCATCGCGCGGCCGCTGAGGTAGACGGCATCGTTCTTGAACGATCGGGTGGTGCGCGGCCGGTAGATCTTGACGGCCAGGCGCTCGTGGCCGGATCTTGGCCCGGCCAGGCAGCAGGAGACGGTGCCTTCCTTGCCGCTGCTGACGAGATACTCGACGGCGGTTATCCAGCCATCGGTGAAAAAGACCTCGGGGATATCGGAACTGGTGACAGGCATGGGTGTCCTTCGCTGCTCGAAACGGGGAGCGAAGTCCTCGGGAGATCGCTCCAACGGATGGGGTTGGTCATAGCGCACCTCCTCAGGGTCCATGCGGTCACGGTCATCGACGCGGCGCCGGGCCAGGCTGGCCGGGGACCGCGTTGGATCCGCCCGGCAGGTCCGGGCAGTGCATCCATCCTACATCGGGATCGGGAAAATGGAGCGTTTCATCATGAACAAGGCAGGTCCCATCTCACCACGGTTCGCGTGGATGGCAGCGCTCCTGCCGCTCGAGCCGGATCACCGCGTGCTGGAAGTTGGCTGTGGCCACGGGATCGCGCTCGGGCTCGTCGCGGAACGCTTGACGAGCGGCATGGTCACCGGCGTGGATCGCTCGGCGAAGATGATCGCCGCGGCGGCCAGGCGTAATGCGGCGCATATCGAGGCCGGTCGGCTGCGATTGCGGACCGCGTCCCTGCACGAGCTGGCGGACGATCCAGGCTCGTTCGACGTGGTCTTCGCAATGAATGTCGCGGCGTTCCGGACACGGCCGGAGCGTGATCTGGTCGCCGCCCGGGACTTGCTCGCACCCAACGGGACGCTCTGCCTGAGTGCTCAGCAACCACCGTGGGGGAAACACGAGAGGACGTTCACCGACGATACCACTGCCCTGCTCAAAAAATACGGCTTCATCGTAATCAATTGGTACCACGAGGATATGGCGCCCCATCCTACCGGCGCCGTCATCGCCCGCATCGCGCCAGCCCCCGACTCCCCTTGAGCCCCCGCGCCCTGAACCAGTCGGGACCACCCCTCCACAAGCACCACATCGCTCCGGAGACAGGCGAGAGCTGGCAGGCGAGGTACGGCATCGGGGTGCGACCAGGATGGTGCTGGCACGTGGCGATCTGGTGATTGACGATGTCGGATGGAGCGCGCGAAGCCGATTCGCGGATCCGATTCGGCGGATGGAGCGTGCCGGCGTCAGAACCACGGGGTGGAATCCAGAGTGTCGATGGTTGCAGACCGTCCTCTGTATGATGGGAAGAAGTGACCGGCGAGATAGTCGGTCCGATTCACCAGCGAACCCCGCGTACACCCATACAGAAAGGAAACGTCCGCCATGCCTCTCGTTGGAGAATACGAGCCGAGCACCTCGGATTGGGCCCGCCAGCAGGCCGAGCTCTTCGAGAGCTCCGGTGGCACCGAGGGCGCCACGTTGCGGGGCAT
>CADCWJ010000880.1 GCA_902806365.1 uncultured Thermomicrobiales bacterium | reverse complement strand
CCGGCGGCATCGTCAACGACAACCCGAGCGCAACATCCGGACGAACCCGGTGGTCAGAACGGAAGCCCCGGTCGATCAACCGGGCCCATGACGGCTGGCCAATGCAACGAAGGAGGAGCACCCGTGGCCATTAAACTTGGCGTCCTCGAACAGTGGTTCGATGGCGAGCCGGTCGTGCCCGGCGACACGCTGGAGGAGCGCCTGGCGAACCTGGACGCCGCCGGTTACCAGGGCATCCAGCTCAACCGGATTTCGACTGCGCTCGGTCTGCCCGCGATCAGGAAGGCCCTTGCGGGATCGCCCGTCAAGCTGCTCATCCACGGCAAGGGCGGGCGCATTCTTGGACCTGACCAATCCGTACGCGACGCCGCCGTAGCCGACATTTGCGACGGGCTCCGCGAAGCGGCCGAGCTTGACGTCGTTGGCTCGATTCTCGTTCCGATCAGGGTCCAACCCGAAATCGAGGCCCCGGCGGCGGGGTCGGGCAAGACCGTTGTCGATCTGGAACGCGAGATCCTGATCGAACAGCTCGGGAAGATTGCCCCTGTCGCCGAGGAGGTCGGCGTGCCGATCATCCTTGAGCCGCTCAATCGCTACGAATCGCATCTGCTCAAGTCCCTCAGCGACGCGGCGGAGATCTGCCGGGCCGTGGGAAGCCCCGGCATCCGGATGATGGGCGACTTCTTCCATATGAACATCGAAGACGACGACATGGGCCAGGCGATCGAAGACGCCGCCGATGTGCTGGCCTACATTCACCTTGCGGATAGCAACCGCTTCGAGCCGGGGCAGGGACATCTCGATTTCAGGCCGGGCTTCGCGGCGCTCAAGCGCATCGGTTATGACGGGTACATGACGATCGAAAGCAAGATCAAGGGTGGCGCGTCGGTCGAGGCGCTCGCCGCTTCGGCCCGGTACATTCGTGAGACCTGGGACGCGGCCTGAGGCGGATGCGTCTTGAACGGTATTGTCGAGCAATAGCGTTCGGGGCGATTGCGGGGCGAACGTGAAGCCTCGCTTCACCGAGGCGGCACAGGGCCGTCCCCTACAAATGTCTTTCCTGATTCCTTTCCCCTTCCGGAGTAACGTGGGCCATGCCGTGCCGAGGACGACCCTGTACCGTGGAGCTCTGCTTTCGTCCAGGCCGGGTTTGACCGGCGCAACAGTGGTACATAGCGTCAATCGAAGGATGGAGTCAGGAACATGCCATCGCCAGGTTTCGTGCCCGTCGACGCCACCGATGATGTGCAAGCGCTGAATGTCGGCCTGCTCGGCTACAACTTCATGGCCAAGGCGCACACCAACGCCTACAAGAAGATCCCCTACATCTTCTGGCCGCCAGCGGCCCGTCCCCGTCTGCACGCGATCTGCGGGCGGACGGAGGAGCGTGTCGCCGAGGCCGCCCGCCGCTATGGGTACGCCGGCTATTACACGAGCTGGGAGGCGATGGTCGACGACCCGGATGTGGAGCTATTCGACAACTGCTCGGCGCACCACATGCACGTCGAGCCGTCGATTGCCGCCCTGCGCACCGGCAAGCACGTTATCTGCGAGAAGCCGATGGCCCTGACCGCCGCGGATGCCCGGCGGATGCGGGACGCCGCGCGGGACGCGAAGACCAAGCACATGTGTGGCTTCAACTATCGTTTCGTGCCGGCGGTCCGGCTCGCTCGCGACCTGATCGAGCGTGGCCTGCTCGGTGACATCTATCACTTTCGCACGCAATACCTGCAACAGAGCATCCACGACCCTGACCGTCCGATGCGCAAGGCGCCCGACCCCGCCTCCCGCCTGGCCGGGTCGCAGGCGATCCTGGGCTGCCACGCCGTCGACATCGCCCGTTTCCTCGTCGGCGAGCCGGCGACGATCAGCGCCCTCGCTCCTCGCTTCGTTCCCGAGCGGCGCGGGCCGGACAATACCCCGGTCCGGATCGAATGGGACGATGCCTCGATCGCTCTCGTCGAGTTCGAGCAGGGCGCGGTTGGCACGATCGAGGCGTCACGCGTTGCGACCGGACGGGCCAACTCACTTAAATGGGAGATCAATGGTTCGCGCGGCTCGCTCGCCTTCGACCTCGAGCGGCTCAACGAACTCCAGGTGTATCTCGTTGACGCCCCGGTCGCGGACGTCACCGGTTTCCAGGATGTGATGGTGACGCAGGCGAATCATCCGTTTTCGAGCGTGTGGTGGCCGCACGGGCATATCATCGGCTGGGAACACGCGCACATCAACGAGCTCAACCACCTCATCGAGGCAATCATGTCGGATCGGGATGTCGCTCCCTATGGCGCCACGTTCGAAGATGGGTACCGCGCCGCCGTGATCGCCGAAGCGATCGCGGAATCGGCGCTGGCGGGCCATCGCCTGCACGTCCGCTACGACGCATGAGCCCGCGCGATGCGCGCCGCCGCGGAAGAGGAACAGGATGCTTCTTGGAATCGACAGTTTCAGTCTCCGCTGGCAGGGATGGAACGCCTTTCAACTGATGGATTATGCGGCGGGCCTGGGACTGGGGAATGTTCACTTCTCCGAGCGCGGCAACCTCGACTCCCTTGAAGTACCGTATCTTCAATCCATCCGGAGCCACGCTGACGCGCGCGGCCTGCGGATCGAGATCGGAATGCGCTCCTTCGAGCGGCACTCCTCCACATTCGACGCGTCACTCGGCACCGGCGAGGAGCAGCTCGCCGCGATGCTTCACGCCGCCCGCGTGCTCGGCTCGCCGGTCGTGCGATGTTTTCTCGGCATGCAGGCTGACAGGCTGGGCGATGTG
>CADCWJ010000879.1 GCA_902806365.1 uncultured Thermomicrobiales bacterium | reverse complement strand
TACGTCAACGACCCGAAGACGTACAGCTTCGACGACCTCCAGGACTTCGAGCAGATCGACCAGGAGACGACGCTGATGTGCATCAGCAACAACGTCGGCTCCGGACTGTTCGGCAATGCCAACTGGCGCGGCGTCCGGATGCGGGACCTTCTGAACGCATCGGGCATCCAGGAGGGTGCGGTCGAAGTGCTCGTGTCCGGGGCAGATGCGTACAGTGACACGTTCGCGATCGAGAAGGCGCTGGCCGAGGAGACGCTCGTCGTCTACCAAATCAACGGCGAGCCGCTCCCGAGAAAGCACGGCTATCCGGTCCGGATCGTCGTGCCCGGCCTCTATGGCGAGAAGAACGTGAAATGGGTGACACGGGTCGAGGTCGTCGATCACGACGCCAAGGGCTTTTACGAGCAGCAGGGGTGGGGCCCGGATTTCGTCCCCAAGGTACGCTCCGATGTTTTCGCGCCATTCCTCGCCCGCGATCAGCGGCAGAAAACCCGGGGCCAGTGGATCATTCGCGACCAGTTTCGCGCGAACGACGCGATCGAGCTCAGGGGGCGCGCCTTTGCGCCGGACCAGGGCATCGGGTCGGTCGAGGTCTCCACCGATAACGGCGAGACCTGGAACCCGACGGAGCTGTATTACCCCGGGACCGAGATCACCTGGGCGTTATGGAGCTATACCTGGCGCCCGACGGCGGCAGGCGAGTATGTCGTCATCCCCCGCTGCACGTCACGTACCGGAGAGCAGCAACCCTCCGAGTCGCAGCGGACGGTGCCCGATGGCGCGCAGGGGTATCACAAGGTCATCGCCGTGATCACATAGGCATCGCCGTGACGACGATCGATCGCCGACGTGTTGGCTCTGGCAACAGACCCTGGCCCGAGTTGGCGCGGTCGGCCTTCCGGGAAACGGGACCGTTTGTCCGGCGGAGCGCAGGGTCCAGAACCCGAATCCGCAGGCAGTCACCCCGATAGCTGTGCCAACCAACTGCCGGGGTGACAACCGCACTGCAACAAGTGGGAGAGGTTTACGTGCCCAGCTTTCGGACGTGCACGAGGTTCGTCTGCCCGGCCTTCTGCGTCATCGGCAGCGAGCCGACGATCAGGGCATACTCTCCTTCCTCGGCGAGACCGGCCTCGATGATCGTCTGCCCGGCCTTGCGGAAGACGCTGTCCGGGTTCTCCTCGACCTCGACCACGACGCTTTCCACCCCCCACACCATCTGGAGCCGGCGCGCGACCAGCTCGTTGTCGGCGACGGCGATGATCGGCGGACCCGGGCGGTATTTCGCGATCCGGCGAACGGCGGATCCGGTCTTCGTGAAGACCACCAGCAGCCCGGCCGGCGTCTGATCGCCGAGCGCGAAGGCGGCCCGCGCGATCGCATCGGCGAACCGGGCGGAGGCGTCGTCGGGGAGGGTCGCCATCGCCGCCGCCGATTGGGAGCGGATCGGTCCCTCCTTCTCGACCTCCTTGATAATCCGATCCATGGTCAGCACCGCCTCGACCGGGTACTTGCCGACCGCGGTCTCGGCGGAGAGCATCACGGCGTCGGTGCCGTCCCAGACGGCATTGGCAACATCGCTCGTCTCGGCTCGTGTGGCAACCGGCTGGGTAATCATTGACTCCAGCATCTGGGTCGCGGTGATCACCGGCAAGCCCATCTGATTGGCGACGCCGATGATCTCCTTCTGCGCACGCGGCACCCGCTCCGGAGGGAGCTGCACACCCAGGTCGCCGCGCGCGACCATCACCCCGTCGGCGCTGCCGGCGATCTCGCGAAGATTCGCGAGCGCCTCCGGACGTTCGATCTTGGCGACCAGTCCGGGTTGAGCTCCGCCGCACGCCAACGCCACATCACGCGCCAGTTGCAGGTCGCCGGCATCGTTGATGAAGCTCAGGCCGAGATAGTCCACCCCGTGCGCGACCGCGAAGGCGACATCGTCCTTGTCCGCATCCGTCAGCGCCCCGCCCTTGATCGGTGCGCCTGGCAACGTCACCCCCTGCTTGCCCATCAGTTGGCCGCCCCGGCTGACGGTGGTGACGGCATGATCGCTCCCGACGCGCTCGACGAGGAGCTCGATCAGGCCGTCGGAGATCAGGATGCGCGATCCTTCGGCGATCACATCGAGCAGCAAGGGGTAATCGATCCCGATCACCTCGGTGGTGGTCTGGATCGGCGAGGCGACCAGCCGCAGCCGGCTGCCGCGCGCGATCGGCACCGCCCCGGCCCCCTCGGCAAGCGGGCCGGAGCGAATCTTGAGACCGCGCAGGTCGAACAGGATGGGCACCCTGCGTCCGGCCCGCTCCGCCGCACCGCGAACTCGCTGGATGAGCAGGGCCCGGTCATCGGCCGACCCGTGCGCGGCATTGATCCGGAACACGTCGACCCCCGCCTCGAGGAGCTGTCCCAGCCGCTCGCTGCTCCCGCTCGCGGGCCCCAGCGTCGCTACTATCTTGACTCGTCGTTCCATCGCTGGTGCGTCACCTTCATCGTCTGGAGGATGATCCCGGAAAGCCGGAAGCCCGGGGATCACGATCACCAGGCGCGGTTCATGGTAGCAGCACGAGCACCCGATTCAACGTGTCCCCGCTTGCACAAAAGGACCGCAGCGCGGGCTCTGGTGCCCGGGCTGCGGTATTCATGCGTCAGACGTTGCGACTTACTCGTAGCGGAGCGCCTCGGCCGGAACGACGCGAGAGGCTTGCCGCGCCGGGAGCCACGCCATCAGCAGGGCGGACAGGATCGCGGTGGTCAGCGTCACGATCATGATCGTCCACGGGATCACGAAGCCGCCGGCATCGGGCGCGCCTTCCGTAAAGTCCTCGCTGGTCATCAGCTGGTAGGCGAGGATGAGCCCGAACACCGATCCGGCGACAACTCCAAGAATCACGATGATCGCCGACTCGATCACGAACGCCTGGGACACCGTGCCGCTCTGGAACCCGAGGGCGCGGAGCATCCCGATCTGCTGGCGCCGCTCGACGACCGCCCGGAAGGCGATCACCCCGACCGCCGCGATCCCGACGATCAGGCCGAGGCCCATGAATCCCTGAAGCACGTACATGAACGATCGCTGGGTCGACTGGTCATCTTCCATCTGCTGTTCGAGATCGACTCCGGTGGCACCGTAGGGAAGGAGCGCCAGCTCGACCTCGTTGGCCACCTCGCCCGGATCGACTCCTTCGGCGGTGTTCAGGTAATACGACACCGGGCGGGGTTCGTTGTCCGGAAAGAGCTGCGCGGTGGCTGGCGCGCCCAGATAGACTCCGAACAGCATCGAATGGGCAGCGTCGATCACGCCGATCACGCGCAGCGTGCTTGGCTCCTGCCCGCCGACACGAAGCTGCGCGGGAGCCGGCGCGAACGTCCCTTCCACCGGCACCCCGGCGAACTTGGCCGTCTGTGGTCCAAACCCGCCCTCTGCGTTTTCCGCCGAGAAGGAGTCGATCACCATCACGTCGGGCTCGGTCTTGAGCGCGGTGATGATCGCGTCATCGGTGTCGTAGCCGGTGGCATGGCCCTGGAAGCGGAGATCGGGATTGTCGAGATACCCTGAGTCCGCGGCGGAGACCGGAATATCGAGCCACTCCCCACCCTTGTCCAGCGCCTTGTTCGCGCCATCGTTGGGAAAATCGAGACGTCCGACACCGGTGATCCGGCTGGTATCCACGCCATCCGCCACGAGCGCGGCATTGAAGTCGGTCACGGTGTTTTCCTTCGGGACCGTGACGACTACTTCCCACCCGGCATTGGCATCCTCGCCCAGGAAGGCCCGGGAAAAGTTTTCGTTGATCGCGGAGACCATCACCAGCGAGAAGACGATCAGGCTGAACATCGCGATCGTCAGTCCGGTGCGACCCTTGTTGGCGCCGGGATACGAGACCGCCAGCCGCATCGCCGGAATCGCTCCCCGCAGTCGCCCCCCGAGACGCTCGGCGATCGAGAGGATCGAATCCAGATTCTGGACGATCACCAGGGTCGAAGCGGCGACGATGCAGATGCCGGAGACGAAGAACATGTCGATGTCGCCGCTCAGGTCATCCCCGAACAGGTTCTGGAAAAGCTCCTCAGGCAAGAACCAGTAGACAAGGGTGTAGATTCCGGCCCCGGTCAGCACCCAGCGCGAGCTAAGGCCAAGGTAGGTCAGAATGCCGGCGACCCCAAACGGAATCAGCGTCATCCCAATCGAGAAGAACGCCAGAACGTCGGTTCGCTCCCCAAGGAATACCAGGGCCGCCCCAGCGGCGATCATCACGATCGACCAGACAAGCTGGCGCCTGTTCCGCTTCGCGTCGTACGCATCGGGGATGTCCCGGACTGCCGCCACGATATTGAGCCGGCTGACGCGCCAGGACGAGATGGCGACCGCGAGGAACGTGATCACCACGCCGAGGCAGTAGGCGATGATGAGGCTGCGTGCCGAGAAGT
>CADCWJ010000878.1 GCA_902806365.1 uncultured Thermomicrobiales bacterium | reverse complement strand
TAAACGGTTCCGGCGCCCGCTGTCGGCAACGCTCCTTTCCGAAACGCCTGACCGTGGATAGCCGACCCCGCCGGCCCTCCTTGAGGGAATCTCCGTATGGAAACCGCCGTCGATCGGTTACCGCCGCATAACGCGGAAGCAGAGCAATCCGTTCTCGGCAGCTTGCTCATTGACCGCGACGCAATCATTCGCGTCGCCTCGTACGTGCGGCCGGAAGACTTCTACTTTTCGGCTAACGGCACCGTCTATCGCGCCATCCTCGAGCTGTATAACCGCCGCGAGCCGACCGACTTTGTGACGCTCTCCGACGAGCTCGAGCGTCAGGGCGCCCTCGATGAGATTGGTGGCATCGGCTACCTCTCGTCGCTGCTCAACTCGGTGCCGACCGCCGTCCATGTCGAATACTATGGAAAGATTGTCGAGCGTGAGTCGACGCGGCGTCGGCTGATCGACGCCGGAGCAAAGATCGTCGGCATCGGCTATCAGAGCGATGTCGAGGCCGCCGATGCGCTGGACGCTGCCGAGCGCACGCTTTTCGACGTCTCGCAGAAGCGGCAAACAAAGGACTTCCAGTCCATCAAGGACGTGCTCGACCGCTTCTTTGACCAACTCGAGTTCCTTCACGAGCATCGCGGCGAAGTCGTCGGGGTGCCGAGTGGATTCTCGGATCTCGATCAGCTAACCGGTGGGCTGCAGCGATCCGACCTCATCATCGTGGCGGCGCGTCCCAGCATGGGCAAGTCCGCGTTCGCGCTGGGGCTGGCGTACGGGGCCGCCGTTCAGCACGGAAAGTCGGTCGGCATGTTCACGCTCGAGATGTCGGCGGAGCAGATGGTACAGCGGTTGCTCTCCACCGAGACTGGCGTCGACTCGCAACGGCTGCGCCTGGGCATGATCGACGATTCCGAGTGGGACCGCATCTCGCGTGCGTTCGGCAGGCTCGCGGAGGCCAACATCTTCATCGACGATTCCGCGAACGCCAGCATCATGGACGTACGGTCCAAGGCTCGACGCCTGCAGGCAGAGCATGGGCTTGATCTGGTGATCGTCGACTATTTGCAGCTCATGTCCGGGCGCCGCACCGAAAACCGCGTGAACGAGGTCTCGGAAATCACGCGCGGCCTGAAGGGCCTTGCTCGCGAGCTCAACGTACCCGTCATCGCCTTGTCTCAGCTGTCGCGAGCCGTCGAGACACGCGCCGACCACAAGCCAATGCTCTCCGACCTCCGTGAATCGGGGTCCATCGAGCAGGATGCCGACATCGTAATGTTCATCTACCGCGACGACAAATACGACGAAAACTCCGAGAAAAAGGGTATCGCCGAGATCATCGTCGCCAAGCACAGGAACGGTCCGGTCGGCACGATCAACCTGCGGTTTTTCGAGCGCACAGCCCGGTTTGCGGACCTCGAGCTTTACCGGGAACCGGACACGTAATGCCGCGAGGTCAGGACCGGATCGGGTCCCGGCAGTGGTTCACCGGTGTCCTTGCTTCCGTCACCCCGAATGTTCCCGTGCCGCGTGCGTTCTTCACGGATATCCTCCCGGGGGTATCCACGATCGAGGAACTCCAGGTGACGCTTGTCGCGCTCCGGCTGTTCGACGAAGCGGGCGGCTACGATTCTCCGGTGGCGGAGCGCTCCATCGTGCGGGACAGCGCCTTGCGGACCGCGCTGAGGATCGAAGGGAGCCCGCGGGAGCCCGACAAGCGAATCGCACAGGGGCTGGAGCTCGCCGTCGCGCGGGGCACCCTGCTGCGCCTCATCACCACCTCGGGCCGGAAGCGGGTAATTTGGTACTATGTCAATACTCCCGATAACCGGGCGAGCGTCGGGCTGATGGAACGGGGTCAGCTCGCCGTTCCGGAGGCGGTGTGGATCGGCGACACGGCACCAGAAGTCGAGCTCGACCGTCCAAATGCGTTCCGACTCTACGAACAGAATATTGGTCCCCTCACGCCCCTGGTCGCCGATCAGATCGGGCGGGCGCTCGAAGAGTATCCGGCCGATTGGATCGAGGACGCGATGGACGAGGCGGTATCCTACAATCGACGCAGTTGGCGGTATATGGCTCGTATTCTGGAGACCTGGTCGGTACAGGGACGCGGCGACCGCGACAATTGAGGACTCCTTCCTGGGCAGGT
>CADCWJ010000877.1 GCA_902806365.1 uncultured Thermomicrobiales bacterium | reverse complement strand
GCTCCGCGCGCCGGGGGCCCGGCGCGGCCCCTCGGGTCTATTGGATCGCGAGCAGAGTCGGGGCATCCTTCCAGACGTCCTCGATGCGGTAGAAGCTGCGTTGGTCGGTATCGAAGATGTGGACGACGACGTCGCCGTAGTCGAGGAGTATCCAGCCGGATGCGGGCGTCCCTTCGATCCGACGGGGAGTTGTCCCTTCTTCCCCGAGCTGCTCCAAGATGTCGCGGTTGATGGCGCGGAGCTGCCGCTCGTTCTCCCCGGAGCAGATCACGAAGCAGTCCGCGACGGTAGACGCGACGTGGATGTCGATCACCAGCGTGTTGCTCGCCGGGGTATCGGCGATGACCTCCGCGATTCGGATCGCCAGGTCTCGGCTCGATGCGTAGAGGGGTTCCGTCGTGGCCGGTTCCGCCTGGGGATCCGGGAGGATGGTGAGTTCCGAAGTGATGCCGTGCCTCCTTGGCCGTGGTCTTCTCGGTATCGAGCGCCCGCTTTTCGGGTCGCGGGTGCGGTGGGATGGACGGTGGTGGGCCCGGCAGGATTCGAACCTGCGACCCTGGGGTTATGAGCCCCGTGCTCTGCCGCTGAGCTACAGGCCCGAGGCATAGTCGACACGACGAGGGGATTTCCGGGAGCGGGGGACGGGACTCGAACCCGCGACAGTCTGCTTGGAAGGCAGATACTCTACCAACTGAGTTACCCCCGCGCACACACGCGGCGCTTCGCCCGCCAATGGGTCGAACGAATTGAAGAATACCATGCCCTGCATCGCGGCCTGCGGCCGCAACCTCCCGTGACGACGACCCTATCCGCACGGTCGGCAACGATCCATCCGTCTGGTCGGGGTGAGAGGACTCGAACCTCCGACCTCAGCGTCCCAAACGCCGCGCGCTACCAGGCTGCGCCACACCCCGCCGGTGGATCACGATCGAGTATAGGCAGGCGGCGGAAACGGTGTCAACGCCGTGCGAGCTCTGTCGTCCCCGGCAGCCTATGGCACAGCCGCCGCATCGGCGGCATCGCGGCGGAAGATGGCGACATCTCCCGCCGCGAAGACCCGTTGCCAACCTGCTCCCGGATAGGACGCATCAGAAACGCCCGGGTACGGCTCGTCGAGCGTCCCACAGTTGGTCGTCGACCCTTCCCGTTCCAACGTC
>CADCWJ010000876.1 GCA_902806365.1 uncultured Thermomicrobiales bacterium | reverse complement strand
TGGGCGATGGCGAGCATCATGATCGTCAATATCTGGCGCGGCACGCCCTTCCTGGCGATCACGATCCTGGCCGGGTTGCAGACGATCCCGAAGGAACTCTACGAGGCCGCCTCGATCGACGGCGCCGGGCGGCTGTCACGCCTCGGGCGGATTACGATCCCGCTGGTGATGCCGGTCGTCACGATCGTGCTGATCGTCTCGATGATCGGGACCTTCTCGGATATCCAGATCGTCTACGCGCTGACCGGCGGCGGGCCAACCAACAGCACGCAGGTCCTCGCGACCCTCAGCTACGCGACCGGGCTGAGGTCCGGTTTCCTCGGGCAGGGCGCCGCGATCTCGCTCTTCATGTTCCCGGTGATGCTCCTGTTGGTCGTGCTGCAAGTCTGGAACGTGAGGAGGCTGGCGAAATGACCGGACGCAACACGGTTTCGCGGACGCTGCTGCGGCTCCTGACGATCTATTTCCCCGTGGCCATCGTCCTCGTGCTGATCCTCTTCCCGTTCTACTGGATGGCCGCCACCTCGTTCAAATCCAACGCGGAACTGACGAACATCCGCATCAATCCGTTCTATCCGCACTTCCCGACGCTCGCCCACTACCGCCGGCTGCTGACCGAGACGGCCTATCCGCGCTGGTTCTGGAACACGACCTACGTCGCGGTCGTCAGCACGGCCATCTCGATGGTGATCAGTATCCTCGCGGCGTACGCGCTGGCGCGGCTGCGCTTCCGGGGGCACGCGCTCTTCAGCGGCGGCATCTTCATCGTCTATCTCGTCCCGACCACCCTCCTCTTCATCCCGATGGCGCAGGTCATCATCCGCTTCGGGCTGGTGAACAACCCCCTCGGGCTGATCGTCGTCTACCCCACCTTCCTGGTCCCCTTCTGCACCTGGCTGCTGATCGGCTATTTCCAGACGATCCCGCGCGAGTTGGACGAGTGCGCGATGGTCGACGGCGCGACGCGCTTCCAGGCGCTGGTGAAGATCGTCCTCCCGTCCGCGATCCCCGGCGTC
Source organism: uncultured Thermomicrobiales bacterium (assembly GCA_902806365.1). Taxonomy (GTDB): domain Bacteria; phylum Chloroflexota; class Chloroflexia; order Thermomicrobiales; family UBA6265; genus CADCWJ01. The sequence continues at coordinate 31 of CADCWJ010000876.1, read as the reverse complement.
ATCACGGCCGGCATCTTCGCCTTCACCCTCT
>CADCWJ010000875.1 GCA_902806365.1 uncultured Thermomicrobiales bacterium | reverse complement strand
CGTTGACGATCCCGCCCGAATCCTGGTCACGGTAAGATTCGCGCCATGGCACGGCGCATCGGGCCAGGCGTAAAGGCGATTCATGCATAACGAAGAAATCGGCAGGCACGAACGAAAGCGCGACAGTACGGTGACGCGTGCGGCCATCCTCCAGGCTGCCCGCGTGCTCTTCACCCGCGACAGCTACGACCACGTCGGGATGCGCGACATTGCTCGACTCGTCGGCGTGGACGCCACTCTGGTCGTCCGCTACTTCGGGACCAAGGAGCGGCTGTTCGCGGAGGCGATCGCTCAGGGTCTGGTCCTCGACAAGGAATCATTCGGCCAGGGGCGAGATGGATTGGGGGAGCGACTCGCGCGCTCCATCGTAGCCAAGGGGGACGCGAAGGGCGAGTTTGACATCGTCCTCGTTCTCCTTCGGTCCGCCTCGAACGAACAGGCAGCGTCACTCCTCCGGGAAGCCCTTGACGAGCAGTTCGGGCTCCCGATGGCGGAGTGGCTCGGAGGCGAGAGGGCCAGGGAACGGGCGAGCGTTATCATCGCTACGCTCTTCGGGATCGCTTTCGCACGCAATGTGATCCGGAGCGAGCCCCTTGCCGGAATGGAACCGGAGGAGCTGGTGGCGTTGATCGCGCCGATCCTGCAGGGGTACATTGACCAAGCCCCGCCCTAGCCCGATCGCGTTGCTGCCGCGCCGCGCCCTGGGGCCACTGTCGCTTCCGTGGCCGGACCGACGTGTATTAATCGCTCAGACGTCGATCGCGATGTCGATCAGGGCTTGCTTGAGGGCATTGGTAGCGTCGGCCGAGACGGCGCTGATCCGAAGATGGTTGGGAAGTGACGGAGCCGCGACGGTGAAGACGTCGATCCCGCGCTCGGCGAGCCGGGGCACGAAGTAATCGGCCGTGCCGCGCTCGATCCGGGCCAGAAGGAAGTTGGACCACGACGGATACGGTGGGCTGATCATGCTCAGCTTCCGCAGTTGCCGGTAGAGACGCCCCTTCTCGATCATGACCCGGCGAACCGACGCGCGTATCTCGTCGCCTGCGTCGAGAGCGGCAAGCCCCGCCACGAGCGAGACCATCGCGACTCCCGAGGGCCGGGCCTGTGCCGCGATCTCCCGCGCAATGCGGGGCGGCGCGATCGCCCATGCCAGGGGACAGGCGGAGAGCGCCGCAAATGTTTCGAAGGTTTGCAGGAGGACGATGTTATCGAACTCCCGGACGAGGGGACCGATCGTGCGCGGGCTGTACGCGGCATGACGTTCGTCAACGACGACGAGCGCGCTCTGCCGGGAGAGCCTGACCGCTTCCTGAACGGTCAGGACCGTCCCGGTCGGGTCGTTGGGCGACATCACGATCGCGGTCGCACCTCGTGGGATCGCCGGGGCCGTGTCGCTCGGAGCGAGGGGCAGTCCAAAGCCCGGCAGGCGATCGATCTGCTCGGTCTGGCTCGTGAAGCCGCTCACCCAGCGATCAAGCAAGGGATCCGTGGGCGGAAAGACCACGAGTGGCCCTTCATTTCCGCGCCAGCGCGCGATCATCGCGTGGAGATCGTCGATCCCATTGGCGAGGATGACCCACTCCGACGAGACCCGTGCCTGGGCACCAAGCCGAACCCGGAGCAACTCGGCGAGGTCGCGGCCATCACCGGTCCACGATCCCACCCGTGAGATCGCGTCGATCACGCTCTCGGCCGGCCCATGGGGGTTGGCAAGCAGATCGAGCCGGACGCGCGGAAACTCCGCCCGCCGCATCTCCGCGCCGACCGGGCTGGAGATCCCGCTCACCGGATGTGTCCGATCGGGACATGGGCGTCGATCGCAGCGTCGAGGGAGGTTGAACGCGCTGGCCGGGAAACGGGAGCGACCGATCGATCCGACCGTACCTCATAGACCACCGGGCCACCGGTGACACTGAGGGCGACATTGCGCACCGGCGTGCCACCGGGTGTTTGCCCGTTTTCGTTGCCGAGATGGGCGTGCCCGTGAATGACGAGATCGACGCGGTGATCGTCGATTACGCGGCCCAGCAATGAGTTCCCGAGCATCCAGTGCTTGAGTGGTGGTTCTTCGCCGAGTGTCGACACGGTCGGTGAGTAGTGCATCACGACGACGACCGCGTCGGATTCCTGGAGCGCCAGGTCATCGAGGGCGGTCTGGAGCCGAAGGGCCTCCCGCCGCGCGCGCACACCGACCGCCTTGCTCAGGCGTGTCGAGAGGTGATCCGGTGATTCTTCGGGCCAGAACCCGCCGCCGTACCCGCCCACGCCGGCTAGACCGATCTTCCGGCCGTTGGCACAGACGTGAACCATTGACGAGCCATCCAGCAGCCGGACCCCGGCCCGTTCGAGCAGGAGTCGCATCGCGCGGCGGCGCACACCCCGGCGGTCGTGATTGCCGAGGACGGCAATGATCGGGGTCTTGATGGCCGCCAGCAGTTCGCAGGCGATCTCCACTTCGGGCAGACGCCCACTTTCCGTGATATCTCCGGCGATCACGAGCACGTCGACCGTTTGATCGAGGATCACCAACTCCTCCGCCATGACCTGGGGTATGGCGGTCTTGAGATGAAGATCACCGATCGCGGCAATGCGGAACGCCGCTCCGTCGATCGGTCTGGCTGGGTTGCCGGCTGGGCGATGATCCACGGCTTCTCCGAAATGGGATGGTGGGTGTCGGGTACCCGAGCCTGAGGCCCGTCACGCAAACCGCTTGACGATACCAACCCTGGCGTTGCTTCATTGTACTGTAGGCGGATCAGGAGACCCTGAAGGCGGGTCGCTGGCAGCGAGTCGCCGACACCCTATACTGACCTGGACGGGAGTGGGATGGTCGCCGGGCGGCAGGCGCCGCCGCCATATCCGGCCCGGTCGTCGAGCACCGGAAACCGATCATCATCAGGAAAGGGTCACGTGCGCCAGCCAGCCACAGACCGCGCTCATCGTGGTATCTCGCCCGGAAGGTCCGACCGCTACACATTCGCTGCCCGGTGGCTCTGCGCCCTGATCGTATTCGCGACGATAAGCGGCGCCATGCCGATCCATGGCCTCGCAAATCCTGGTCAGGCGGGGACGAACGGTTCCAGCCGAAGCATTGCGCCGCCGGACATTTCCGCGGCGGCGGTCTTCTCGTACGACCTGACGTCCGGGATCACGCTCTACGCCAAGGATTCCGATGCCCGGATGCAGATCGGCAGTCTCGTCAAGGTCGTGACGGCGCTGGTCGTGATGAAGCACGGCGATCTCAAGGACAAGGTCGGAATTGTCGAGAGCGACCTCGTCGACGAAACCCAGTACTCCAACATGAAGCTCCAGGCAGGCGACACCCTCACGGTCGGCACCCTTCTCTACGGGATGCTCCTGCCTTCGGGAAACGATGGCGCTAACGCATTGGCCCGCCATGTCGGCGGCAAGCTCAGCGGCTCCTCCGATGTCACGGAAGCGCTGGCCGCGTTTGTCGCCGAGATGAACGCCTACGCGGCCGGTCTCGGGCTCGCCAACTCCCGGTTCATCAACCCGAGTGGGGTCGACAACGCCAGTAGCTATTCGACCGCGCACGACCTTGCGATCCTGTTCGGCGAGCTGATGAAGAACGAGACGCTGGCACGGGTGGTCGCTGAACCGGCGTACTCCTTCTACTCCGCCGGACCCGAGAACCGCCAGTACCAGGGCGAGTCGACCAACCAACTGCTCAAGCGAAACGGCGTGATCGGCGGCAAGACCGGGTCGACCGGGGAAGCTGGAGGTTGCGTGGTCCTCGCCCGTTCCATCGAGGGCAGCGGCGCATTGGTCATCACCGCCATCCTTGGCTCGGATCTGGCCTACGACGAGAACAACACCATTACCACCGATGTCCGCTGGGACGACGCCGCCAAAGTATTCGAAGCGATGGACAGCCAGTTCACCTGGGCAACTCCAGGTGCCGATGGCACGTTCCCTGGCCTTGCGGAAGAACTTGGCGTCTGGGGTCTCCAGTTCAGGGACGCGCCGCCAATTCCCATTCCGACGGGGGCTGATGAACCGGCGACCTACCAACTCTTGCTCGTTCCGCCCGCCGCTCCGGCCGATCCGGCGGGAACCGTGGCGTTCTTCTTCGGCGACTCCGAGGCCGGTCGGCTGCCCGTCTATCAGATCGGCGCCGCATCCCCAGGGCTCGCCTTCCGGCTGGCGGCCTGAACCGATGAGCGTCCGGGACAACCGCGTGGATACACCCGACAGCGTCCAGACCGGCGAGCGACTCCAGCGCGTGCTGGCGTCTCGGGGCATTGCCAGCCGTCGCGCGTCGGAAGAGATGATCCGGGCGGGGCGGGTGGCAGTCAACGGTCGGGTCGTCACCGAGATGGGCACGCGAGTCGACCCGGATACCGACGACATCCGGGTCGACGGCCGATCGCTGCGCAAGCAGCGTCCGCGGTTCGTCATGCTCAACAAGCCGAGCGGTTTCATCACGACCATGAACGACGAGCGGCAGCGGTGGACCGTGATGGACCTGGTCGATGTGCCGGAGCGCGTTTACCCGGTCGGACGGCTCGACCGCGACACGCAGGGCCTGCTCCTGCTGACGAACGACGGCGCCCTCGCGAATCGCGTCATGCACCCGCGATACGGGCTGACCAAGGAGTACCACGTCATCACCAACACCCGGCCCTCGCCCTTCCAGATGTCGCGATTGAGCGATGGCATGTTCGTCAACGGGCGTGAGGTGATCCCCGACGAATGCCGTCTGCTCCGGGAAACCGCGGAGGGGATCGTCATCAAGATCGTGCTCCACGAGGGGCTCTATCACGTCGTGCGGACGATGATGGAGACGGTCGGCATCGATGTCGTTCGGCTGCGTCGCGTGCGGCTCGGCCCGCTCCGGATTCAGGGTGTACCGCCCGGATCGTGGCGCGACCTGACACCCGGCGAGCTGGTGCAGCTATACGAATCGGTCGGCATGCCGGTCGAAGAAGCCGACCGGATCAACCAGCGGCGCCCAATGCAACTCGATCCGGTCGGGGGGTTCCGGCGCGGCGGAGCGGAGGATGAGCGAGCAACCAGCGGCGACTCACGGCCACTCGCAGCGGGGCGAACCGGACCTCACGGACAGCAGCAGGAGCGGGGGCGGTCGTCGGGGCCGGAGCGCACATCAACGGGAAGAGCCCCAGGGAGACCACACTCAGATGGCGGTTCTCGATCACCATCGCGTCATCGCGATCGACGGGCCGGGCGCGGCCGGTAAATCGACGGTCGCCCTCCAACTCGCCGAGCATCTCGGTGCATTGCTGTTCGATACCGGCGCGCTCTATCGTGCCGTCACGCTGGCATCCCTCCGTCACGGTGTCAGCGGAGCCGATGCCGACGGTCTGGCCAGGCTCATCGACCGGATTCGGATCGAGATCCACCCCGCCTCGGTGGCCGATGGCCGGCAGATTGACGTGCTACTGGATGGCGAGGACGTGACCTGGGCGATCCGGACTCCCGAGATCGACGCGCTCGTCTCCAGGGTCGCCGCCTACCCGCAGGTGCGGGACGCCCTGTTGCCGGTGCAACGGGAGATCGCCGACGGCAAAACGGCGGTCCTCGTTGGCCGCGACATCGGTACGGTCGTCATTCCCGAGGCCGGGACGAAGATCTATCTCGACGCGTCGACGGCGGAGCGGGCGCGGCGTCGCCTCGTCGAGCTTGACAGCCGCGGCATCGCGTCGTCGTACGATGTCGTGCTGCACGATCTTCAGCGACGCGACGCGCACGATTCGGAACGGGCGACATCTCCGCTCAGGGCCGCGCCGGACGCGATCGTGATCGACACTGATGGGCGCGCGATCGAGGACATCGTCCACGAGATCGAGACAACGGTGAGGTCGCACTGGGAATCCGAGGCACGCGGCGAATGACGGGTGAGCGGGACGGGCGGAGCCCGGGGTCGTCAGCGGCGCCACCTGGCGGCCGCTCCGGCGAGTTTGTCGATCTTCGCAAGGGCACCCTGCGCGGTATCCCGTTCGTCATTGCCCGCGTGATCCTGATCGTGCTGTGCCGGATCGCGCTGGGCATGCGGATCGAGGGAGCCCACAACGTCCCGAAAAGTGGCGGAGTGCTCGTGCTCGGGAATCATCTCCACAACGCCGACCCAGTACTGATCTGCATCGCTATGCCTCGTCCGATCCATTTCATGGCAAAGAAGGAGCTGATGTCCGTTCCCGTGGTGTCCTGGTTCGCGCGCCTTTCGGGGGCGTTCCCCGTCGATCGGGGACGGGCCGACCGCACGGCAATCCGGCGGGCATTGGCCACGCTGGATCAGGGGATCGCGCTTGGCATGTTCCCCGAAGGAACGCGGAGCCCAAGCCGCCAGATTGAAAGGGCACTCGCCGGTGCCGGGCTGATCGCGCTCAGGGGCGGGGCCCCGATCGTTCCTATGGCGATCACCGGCTCCGAGCACCTTCCCTTCAATGGCGCGAAGTCGGGCGGCCGATCAGCTCCCGGGAGACGGCGCGGCATCACCATCCGGTTCGGCGAGCCGATCGTGGTACCGGTGACCGTGGACGGCAAGCGAACGACCTCCGACATGGCAATCGATCTCGTCATGCACCGGGTCGCGGTGATGCTCCCGGAGAGCTACCGTGGCGTCTACTCGTCCTCGAACAAGTCGAGCACCTCGACTCTTGGATCCAGCTCCGAATCGTCCTCGCCTTCCTCATCGAAAAGTGATTCCGACTCTGGCACGACGAACGCGCCGTCCTCGTCCTGATCGCCCCAGCTCAACTCGTGGCCCGCGATCCGGACGATGTCACCTTGCTGGACACCACGGCGGTCGAGCTCGGCGGCGATGCCGCTGCGGTCAAGCACGCGCTGGTAGCGTTCGGCAGATTCCCACTGATCGAAGTTCGTCATGTGCGTGAAGCGCTCGATCCCGACGCCGCGGACCTCGAAGGTCGCCTCATCGACCTGGACGATGTCCCATGACCGATCGTCGATGTTCCCGATCGTGTAGACCCGGCGGGTCGGCTTCTCGTCGTCCCGCTTCCGCTGCTCGGCTTCGTCCAGCGCGAAGGCGCGCAGCGCCGCGCCAATCTCGTTGAGCAGAGCGACAGTGCCCTCGCCGGTCGCTGCCGAAATCTCGAAAAGCCTGTAGCCCTCCCCTTCCAGCGTCTCGCGCAGACGCGGCAGGTTGTCGCGGGCCTCGACGAGATCGACCTTGTTGAGCGCGACGAGCATCGGCTTCGTTTCCATCGACTCGTCAAAGGCCTCCAGCTCGGCATTGATCGTCCGGAAGTCGACAAGTGGGTCGCGTCCTTCGAGCCCCCCGGCGGCATCCAGCACGTGGACCAGCACCTTCGTACGGCGGACATGACGCAGGAACTCGTGACCAAGGCCCGCGCCCTGGGCGGCCCCCTCGATCAGGCCCGGGATATCGGCCATCACGAACGTCTGCCCGGCACGGCCCCCAATCTCAACGACACCGAGGTTTGGAGAGAGGGTGGTGAACGGGTAGTCGGCGATCTTTGGCTTGGCGCGGGTCGCCGCAGCCAGCAAGGTGGACTTGCCGGCGTTCGGCAGCCCGACGAGCCCGACGTCGGCGATCAGCCGGAGCTCGAGCCGCAGCCAGCGTTCCTCACCGGGCTCCCCGAGCTCGGCGATGCGGGGTGCCTGTCGGGTCGAGGTCTTGAAATGAACGTTGCCGAGGCCGCCCTTGCCGCCTCGCGCGATCACCAGCTCGTCGCCCGGTTCGGTCAGATCGGCAATCAGTTCCCGCGGCTCATCGAGAAACACCACTGTTCCCGGCGGCACCTTGACCACCTTCGACTTCCCGTTCCGGCCATGTTTTTGCTGACCAGCCCCGCCGACGCCGTTCTCGGCCTCGTAATGCTGAACGTACTGAAACGGCAGCAGGCTGTTGAGGTTGGATACGACCTGGAGCACGACATCGCCCCCACGGCCACCATCTCCTCCATCCGGTCCTCCCTTGGGCACGAATTTCTCTCGCCGGAACGATGCGGCGCCATTGCCACCGTTTCCGGCGCGGACGTAAATCCGCGCCTGATCGACAAGCACGTCGGGACTCCTTACGAATTGGGTGGATGGAACGGGAGTCGCACTCCCGATCGGATTGCCTCTCGCCCTTGCTCACGCAGGGCGCCCCTCAATATGTCACATATTGAGGGGGCTGTCCGCCGGGAACGCGACGCCACGCCTTGAGCGACGGTGACGGGCTCCGGCAATCGGCGAGAGACGCGCCATCCCGAGATAAGGTACGTCTCCCGCCGTGGCCCCCCGGATCGAATCAGGGGCAGACCAGTCCGCGGACAGAACCGCTCCAGACAGCCGCGGAAGCGACGGAACGGTCACGCGATCCCGCGTCACTCAAGATAATCACGG
>CADCWJ010000874.1 GCA_902806365.1 uncultured Thermomicrobiales bacterium | reverse complement strand
GCCGCGTTCCGGCGCGACGGCGATCCCCATGAGTGGCCGTACTGGTCGGATCACCCTGGCATCGCGCCGGGGACCTGGCAGTCGTTCGAGCTGGAGGCGCGCGGCCACGTCATGGAGCTCGTGACCTTGCCCGGCGTCTTTCCCGGCGATCGTCTCGATGCGGGGACCCGAATGCTCATCGATGCGCTGCCCGATGCGCTGCCCGGAGCTGTGCTCGATGTCGGCTGCGGGGCGGGGGTAATCGGCTTCCTCGCGGCACGGCTCGGGGCGGAACGGGTCGATCTCCTCGATGCCAGCCTGCTGGCGGTCAGCGCCGCGCGGGAGAATGTCGCCCGGCTGGGAATCGCGGGCGCGCGTGTGCTGGCCAGCGATGTCTACGACGGCGTCCGCCACGATCGGTACGACCTGATCGTCAGCAACCCGCCGTTCCACCGGGGCAAGGCGATCGATCTCAGCGTGGCGAACCGGCTGATCGGGGAAGCTCCGATGCACCTCAATCCCGGCGGCTCGCTGCTGATCGTGGCGAACGCCTTTCTCGCCTATGGCAAACAGATGCAGGGCGTGTTTCACCAGGTCGAGACCGTCGTCGCCACCCGCCAGTACCACGTCATTCGCGCCCGCGACCCCCACTGACCCGTACAAAGCGATCGAGGATGATCCGGAAACGGCCCGATGCCCTATGCTGGGATGATGGGGTACCGCCTGGCGTCCCGGTTACGGGCGGCGCAGCCGCGTCGTACGCCGGATCCGCGACGCCGGGCGTTCGACGACCGCAGATCGAATGGAAAGTGCAGGAGAGCATGCCGGCGATACCCACGCTTCTCGCGTTCACCCTGGCGGCGCTGCTGCTCGTCGTGGTGCCGGGTCCGAACCTCGTCTACATCATCACCCGCGGCATCGACCAGGGGCGGCGCGCCGCCGTGGTCTCCGCGCTTGGGGTGGAGACCGGAACGCTCGTCCATGTCCTGCTCGCGACGATCGGGCTGAGCGCGGTGATCGCCTCCTCCGAGCTGTTGTTCACGATCATCCGCTTTGCCGGGGCCGG
>CADCWJ010000873.1 GCA_902806365.1 uncultured Thermomicrobiales bacterium | reverse complement strand
GCGATCGAGCTATCGGTCCACGATCAGGCGGTTTGGCGACGGTCCGATCGAAGTCCGACGTTCATCAACACTCCACCAACTGATGATCCTTGAAGAAGGCCGGTGTTGGCGCACCGGTCTTTTTCGTTGTCCGGATCATGCTGCATGGTGGCCTGTGCTCCAGTTGAAGACGAAGAATTGCACTCTCCGCGCGTTTGTCTCCTTGCGCTGACCCGGCTGCGCCAGGCCTGCTGCCTTGTTGATCTCCGGTTCCCGATCCGGAACCGGTCGAAACCGCCCACATGCGCGGCTTCGACCCGTCCCCGATCCTCGCTCCGGCTTCTGTCAACCAGCATAGCCGCTCGGCCCCCGCTTCGCCTCTCTGTACGTACGCTCTTGACATCATCTGGACCGGTCCGGTCCCGCGGTCGCCCCTCATCATCGTCGCCGCCCCTGCGTCGCCCCGCCGTTCACGGTCATCGCCGGCTCGGTGCCGGAGAGCCCGAGTTCCAGCCTGGTCTGGACCGGTCCGGTCAGGATCGGTCCCCGCTGGACCGCTGTATCCGAAGGCCCCAGGTTCCCGCCGTCGCCCAGCAGCGCGACGACATCCCGGGCGATCGCACGATCGACCTCCGGCTGGTGCCGCGCGATCGCTTCCCGCTGGCACGCTCCCGCGATGCTGAGCGCCCGGGCCAGGTTGCCGCCGGACGAAACGGCAATGATCGCGATCGCCTCCTCGGCGAATAGCACCCCTCGGCCGGGCAGCGCACTGGACAGCCCACCGAGCAGCTCTCCGATCTCCGCCGGGGCGAGCGGCGGCAGGACAAGGTTGCGCTCGATCATTCCGGCCAGTGCCCGGCGGCGCCGGATCCGGTCACCCAGTTCCAGCGGCCCGAACAGCACGAGCAGCGGGCTGGGCAGCCGACCGCTGCTGGCGCTGCTCTCGGCCGGGAGCAGCAGCATGCGGACGATCTCCAGCTGCGATCCGCTCAGCGCGGCGTTGTCGATCAGCAGCACAGGTTGCCGCCCGTCGTCGAGATGGGTGCGCATCAGCGTGCGCACCCCCGCGATCAGTTCCCGCCCGCT
>CADCWJ010000872.1 GCA_902806365.1 uncultured Thermomicrobiales bacterium | reverse complement strand
CAACCATGTATCCGGCAAATTACGAGGTGGGCTTCTGATCGCCAGGTACCATCTCGACAGCCGCAATGGCAAATCGGCGAGTGGTTGCGGTGTAACGAGTGCGCAAATCCCGGCTCTCGATCGGAGTGATCGTCAATGTCGCTCGCTCGGGCAACTCGTCGAGCACGCCAGGGTCGTCAAGCACATCGCGCACGAACTCGAACGCGCGCTCGATCGTGGTATCCGGATCAGTGAAGTTGTTTCCGCCAACTGTCGGCTTTTGCATGGTCACATCTCTTTCTCGACTATGTAGCTCTCGCCCTACGGTACCATCACATCGAAGTTCTGAGGAATGACTGACGCTAAGCACTCCTGCGCTGACCCAGCACGGACGAATCAGGATTGACGACGGAGCTCACGGAGCTTGTCCGAGCGGGGTGAACCGCCTACGATGGTGTGACGATAGACCGACGCGCACAAAGGCATGACATGACGGCACAGGTGGCGCTGGGGTTCCAGCGCGAGAAGGCACACATCAAGGGCGCTTGCTAACCGCTGTCCAGCGAACACCGGCACATCGGACAGCGGGTGTGGAGTGCCCCAGCGCCTCCCTCCCCTCGCATCCTCCTGGATGGGAGCCTCTTCGTCATGTCACGTTTTCCGGCCAGCGCCCCGCGTGGCTGGCATCCTCATCCGCTCGCGCGGTTCGTCGCCTGGTACATCTCGTCCCAGATGGTCTTCGATTCCGCGATCTGGATCCTCTTTCTCCAGCATCGCGGCTTCTCCCTCGCCGAGATCGGGCTCGCCGAGGCGGCCTTCCACCTCGCGCCGGTCCTGCTCGAGATCCCGAGCGGATCGTTCGCCGATCTCGTCGGGCGGCGCTGGTCGCTGGCGATCGGATCAGGGTTGACCGTGCTCGCCGCGGCGCTGCTCTGGAACGCGACCACGCTTCCGGTCGTGATGCTCGCATTGTTCGTCAGCGGCGCCAACTACAGCTTCCGCTCCGGCGCCGATCAGGCGTATCTCTACGACGCCCTTTCCGAGCAGCACCAGGCCGGGTACGGCCGCTCCTTCGGACGCCTGCTCTCGGTGGGATACCTCTTCGGCGGGGCGGCGACCTGGCTAGGAGCGTTCCTCTCGGACTGGAGCTATGCCTTGCCCTACACGCTGATGGCGATCACTGGGACGTGTGGTGTCCTGCTCGCGATCGGGCTGCAGGAGGCGAAACGCGAGCGCGCCCACGAGATCCGGCGCTCTCCCCGCCAGCACATCGCCGATGTGCGAACGCTCCTTCGGGCGCAACCGGCGGTCGCCGGGATGCTCGTCAGCGCCGCCCTGTTCTGGCTGACGCTGACGATCTCCGGGCTCTACAGCCAGGCGGTGTTCGCCGAGCGCGGTCTGAGCAACGGACAGATCGGGCTCGTGATCGGATCGACCTGGGTCGCGGTCGCGGCGGGAACGGCCCTCGGCGGACAGATGGAAGGATCGTTCGCGCGGCAGTGCCCCTGGCTGACAGCCGGCACCGGTCTCGGTATCGCGATGATCGGGCTGGATGCGATCATGGTGGTGATCATCGCCTATCTGGCGCGCGAAGTCCTCAGCGGGATCGTCGAGACGCGGCTCTCGGCGTGGTACCAACAGCAGTTGCCAAAGGCCCAGCGGGCCACGGTCCTCTCGATCGAGTCGTGGCTCTTCTCGTGCCTGATGATCGGGCTCTTCCCACTCGCCGGCTGGTTCGCCGGGCGGGTGGGCTGGACGCCGCTCTATATCGTCTGTGGTACCGTCGCGGCGGCAACGGCGCTGGCCAGCCTGCTCCTATGCGACGATGCCAATACGGCGGGCGATCCCCCCGCTGACCTTGCCGCCCCACCGCCCGCCCGGGAGAGTACGTCTTGACATCCATCCGTATCGCCACGCTCAATCTCTGGAACTCGGACAACTCCGACCATCTGCGGATCGAGCGGTTGCATGCCGCCGCCGAAGCGCTGGTCCGGCTCGATGCCGACATCATCGCCCTGCAGGAGGTCCGATCGCATCTCGCCGATGATCAGAACCACTCGTCGGATGCCGCAACGTTCCTGCAGGGGCGAACAGCGTATGAATTCATAGCCTTCCACCCGTACCCCGGCGAGCCCGGGGAAGGGCTGGCGTTCCTCAGCAAGCACCCGCTGCGTGTCGCGGGAGCCGGTTCAGGAACGATCGACGACTGCGCTCTCCGCGTCACCGTCGATATCGATGGGGTCGGCCTGGCGCTCACGAACGTGCACCTCGACTGGCGGAGCGTTGCGACGCGCGAACACCAGATTATCGAAATTATGGGCGTCATTGCGCGCGAATCCGAGGGAGACCGCTACGAGATCCTGCTCGGGGACTTCAACAACTACCCGGAGTCGAGCGTCTACCAGTTCCTCGCGGGGCAGCAGACGCTGGATGGACACGACACCCAGCCCTGGCACGACCTCGCCCGTGCTTGGGCCGAGCTGGCTGGCTTCGCGCCCGATGCGACGCTGGACTTCGGGCGGAATCCGCGCTGGCGGGACGCACCGAAGCTCGATCGCCCGGCAAGGGTCGACTGGATCCTGTTCCGGGACACGTTCGCGGCGGGCCTGGTCGCTCCGTCCCTGACCGACGCCGGCATCTTCGGAGATGAAGCCACGCCGATCGCCCGGGTCGTTCCGAGCGATCACTACGGTGTCCATGCCGACCTCCTGTTTCCTGGTGGAGGGGGTCGGGGCCGGGATATCCCGTGATTGCCTGGGCCAGCGAGCGTCCCGATGCCGTCAGATGACGCCCGGGTCGGGAGTGCGGTCCTCGAGCTTGTCGCTCTCTTCGTTCGAGTTGTTCTGGCCCCGGCCCCAATCCTCGTCCCTGCGGGGCGTGAAGGCGCCGAGCTGCATCAGGGCCGCCTCCTGCCGGTCCAGCGGCAGGTCGCCGATGATCAGCTCGGCGAGTTCCTGCGCCTGGCGGGAATCGACGCTGCCATCGGGCCCAAGGTT
>CADCWJ010000871.1 GCA_902806365.1 uncultured Thermomicrobiales bacterium | reverse complement strand
GTCGACCACGCCAAGCGCGGGTGCGTCGACGATCTGAACGTTGCGATCGCGCGTATATTCAAGATTGGCGTAGACGAAGGTTCGATCCCGACGGTGTCGTGAAATTCACCAGGCCGTTGGGGGTGCGGCCGTACTGCACCGAGTAGCTGTTGGCGATCACCGTGACTTCGCGAGTGAACCCCAGCGGCACCGGGAATTTCGGCCCGCCGAGAAAATTCTCGTTATTGTCGAGACCATCGATCAGATAATTGGTGTCGAGCGCGTTCGAGCCGTTGATCGAGATGGCGGGCGCCTCGGGGAAGAAGCCCGTCGAGGGGACCACGTTGGGCAGGCGAACCAGCGCCCCAAGCACGTCGCGTCCCTCCACCGGCAGATCGCGCAACTCGCGCTCGCTCAGCGAACCCGAGATCTCCGCGTTCACGGTGTTGATCCCCGTGACCGCGCGGGACCCCGTTACGACGATCTCCTCCGCACCTTCCGCTGTGAGCCGCAAAGTCACGGAGCGGGTGAAGTTCGACCGCAGCGCGATCGGCTCGCTGCGGACGGCCGCGAACTCCTGGGATCCTGCGAAGCCAACCGTGTACGTACCGCCGGTGGTCAGGCCCTCGACACGCACCTGCCCGCGCACGTCCGTCCGGGCGGTTCGCCTGATGGAGCGGTCGCGGTTCTCGATGACGACCTCAGCATCCGGAACCGGCGTGCCTACGTCCGCCCGCACGACGTTGATCTGGATCCCGGTCTGCTGCGCCCACGCAGGAGAAGCAACCAGGGCCGAAGCCAGCCCGCCACCCACCAAACCCGCGATATACCTATTCAAGCCTCTTCCCCCTTCTTGCTCTAGGCAGCATCGCCCGCGGCCGACATTCGCGGGTCCCCCAACACCGACACCCGCGCGATCCACCACCCGCCTCCTGGCAGGTGTAGCTCTGGTCCGATGGTTGGGCATGCCCCCTCTTCCCCTCTCGGTTCGCGCCGGATCGGAAAAAGGTTACGCAGACACAATCTTCCGTGGATCAGCAAACTCTCGATCTCGAGGACCTGGGAGAGAGACACAGCGCGCAAGGAGTTCAAGGGGTGGGCGGCCAGCCATTGCCTCCTGCCGAGTGCGCAGGAAATCTTCCGAGGTACGCCAAACGTCAGCGCATCGTGGTGGCATGGCCTCGACTAGATCGCGTGCTGCCGAAGAAACGGCATGAGCGCGGCCAACACTTCGGCGGGGCGATCTTCGGCGGCTCGAGCATTCGGCCACAACGCCAGCACCGGGCAATCGAGCTTCCGACCGGCCGCGCGATC
>CADCWJ010000870.1 GCA_902806365.1 uncultured Thermomicrobiales bacterium | reverse complement strand
CGTCAGCGCCTGTTGAACCGAAGAAATGACCGCGTCACGAGGGATCCCCCGTTCTGCGGCAATCTGGGCGATTGCGGTGTAGAGATCGCTCTTCATCCCGCTCACCTCCTGATTCGTCTTGAAATTTATCGTGCTACAACTGGATTGGCTTCGCGATCCATTGACGTGGGTTGCTGCCGAAACAACAAGAAACGTGGGCATGGCCCACGTTTTGATCCCACCAGAGATCGATTCCGCTTCCGCATTCTACCACAGGCGCCACTTCTCGTCGAAGCCGCGGAAATCTGTCGAGGGCGATCCGGATCTCCGGATGCCCGGGCAGCCGAGAAGCGCGAGTTGTCGGCCATTCAGGCAGGACGCCCGCCTCCCATGCCCGGTGCCCGCTCCGGACCGCCGGAGCGTCTCCCACGGCCCCGACGTGAAACCGGTATGTGTGTATCCCGATCATTCGACTCGTTGCTGATGGCTACTTTGCAGCCAGCTTACCAGCGGTCACGACTGCAACCGGAGCCTTCCGGAAGACCTTGAGAGGGATCGGGTCCGGCCAAAATGACGATCATCCTCCCGTCGGGATCGTCCATGCTATAACTGTCCGGTTCGGAGAAAGGCCGCCCTCACGCCAGTGAGAGCTCCATCGCTCCCGTCCCCCCGGGTGCCGGCTACGCATTGGGCTCCTCCGAGGAATGAATGGAAGAGCGCGCCCGACTTCTGGCTGTTCGGTATGCATCCGTGATCTTCAGATTCCATTCCACTATCACGGACGCCTCGAGAAAGGGCCTATGACCGATCCGGGACTTAACCGCCGGCTTCGCCAGCGTTCCCGCCGCGCCGGTCTGATGATCGGCATCTCCATGGCGCTCACCATCGCGGTCTTGGTCGGCGGTTTTTCCATTTTGTACACCGCACTCGACACCTTCGTCAGCGATTTCGTGTCGGAGGAAGCAACGACTGCGCCCGGACCGACCCACCCCCCCGCGCAGGTCGCCGCTGCGGGCGCGGCCCCGAGCACGCCCACGAACGTGCCTCCGCCGACGGAGGCGCCGGCTGTCCAACCGACCGCGCCTCCAACCCAGGCGGCAGCGGGAGATCCCGCGGTCGCCACTCCGCCAGCATTCGTGCCTGACTATCAGTCGGGCGGCTACTCGCTGAACCTCAGGTCCGAGCCGTCCGCCGACGGCGGAGATCAGACGGTGGTGAGGGTGCTGCCCCCGTCAACGCCCCTGCAATATCTCAATGAAGAGCGGCCGACAGCGAATCCCGCTCGGGATGGCAATCGCTGGATGCTGTTCCGCACCGAATCCGGGGAGCAAGGGTGGCTCCGGGAGCTCGATACGGAACCGTACCAGCCCTGATCCCGCCGGCGTCCGGTGTCGTGAGGCAGCGCTACCGCAAGCGGGGGATGAGGGCGCGGACAGTATGCTGGCCACTGATGTTGACAAGAGCCTTACCCGAAACGAGCGGCGCGGCACGTCGCCACTGGATGTCTCGCTCCAGGTCGCCGGCAAGCATATACATCCGCAGGGAGCATAAGCGAATGCAGCAGATTGCGATTATCGGTATGGGCCTGATCGGTGGCTCGATCGGCCTCGGCCTCAAGCAGTGGTCGGCTCAGAATGGCAACGCCCTGCGCATCGTCGGCTTCGATGAAGATTTGGACAAACAATCGCGCGCGCGCAAGATGGGGGCAGTCGACGACACCGAATGGTCGCTGTCGAAAGCGGTGGCTGATGCCGACATCGTCATTGTGGCAACCCCGGTGGGGGCCATGCAACAGGTGTTCGAGGACATCGGACCGCACCTCAAGGCGAACGCAATAATCACGGACACGGGATCTACAAAGGGTGACGTGCTGACATGGGCGGAGCGACTCCCGGCCCATGTCAGCTTCATCGGCGGGCATCCGATGGCAGGCAAGTCCGGGAGCCTCGCTGTCGCCGATGCCGCGCTCTTTCAGGGCGCGACCTGGGTGATTTGCCCTTCAGTGAGCGCGGGAGAGCCGGCGGTTCGCAACGTGCTCGGGATCGTTGGCGCGCTGGGGGCGGAAAGCTTTTTCGTCGATCCGGTCGAGCATGACAGCTATGTTGCCGGCATCAGCCACCTTCCGTTCGTCGCCGCCGCCGCGCTGATGCGGGCAACCGCCGCCGACAGCGCATGGCGAGACATGAAGACGTTGTCGGCGACAGGATTCAAGGACACGACCCGGCTTGCGCTGGGAAGCCCGCAGATGCATCGCGATATCCTGCTCACGAACGGTCCGGCCGTCGCCCGCTGGATCGACACCTATATCGACACGCTGCTCGCGGTCAAGGCCTCACTGCTCGCCACCGATGGGAGCGCTCCCGACAAGCTCCTCGAGTTCTTCACAGCGGCCCAGGACGACCGCGCGAAGGTCGAAGTGCGGGAAGCACGGGCTAACGAGCAAGGCGAGGGGTCGGAGGGCGCCATGTCGAGGGAGAACGTGTCCGAACAGATGGGGCGGATGTTCCTTGGAGGACTTGGGAAGCGGCGCAGGACGCCTCGTTGACATCACCTCGGAGGATCAGGGAACGATCCGCCAGGGGTCGGGCAAGTGGTATTGGAAGAGCGACCGGGTGGGTCGTCCATTGGCGCGGATTCGTCCGCGCCCCGTGCGCCCGAGATCAGCGTAGCTATTGTGAATCTGGATGATCCGCTTCGCCCTAAGGTTGATCACGATCAGGCCCAGCCTGGCCGGCTTCATGCTGCGCGCCCGGGTCACCCGGTCCACGATCCGGAACGGCTGGTGCGACAGGTCGTCACTGGATTCGACCAGCGGCTCGAAGCAGGCGGAAAGGGTGCCAAGGTTGTGCTCGTCGAAGATGAACAGCCCGGCGCGGATATCGTCGGCCCATGCTTGATCGTAACGCGTCGCCCAGCCAAGAAGGTCGGCGACATTCTCGGCGCCGTGACTGCACGCGGCGGCAAGCACTTTCAACCCGTGAGCGGGACCGATGAAGCTTATGGATCCTTCGTCATCGACAACATTGAAGCGAAATACGTTGGTCGACATGAATACTCCGGAAACCGGGCCTTGCGGACCTCCAGATGGACCACGAGAGCGACCGGGAAGCGCTTTCGGGCGGGTACTGTACCATACGGGAAGTTCTCGTCAGTCGCGTTCCTACCGGCCCCGCAGATGGATCGGATGTCCCCATGAATGACCAGGCAAACGCTCGCGAACCACACGATGAAGATCCACCCCGAAAGTCCCGGCTTGATCTCGAAGTGGAGGAGATCCTGCGGAAGAGCGACAACGTGCGGCCGTTTCCCAATCCGAGGAGCCGGCCCGCGAAGGCGACACCATCGCGCACTGGCCCGGGACCAACACCCGCCTCAATACCACCGGTGGTGCGCAAGGCGCTCGACACTCCGTTGCTCCTCGCGTTGGGCTTCGCCATCCTGGCGTTGATGGTTTCGAGTGCTTCACCGCTGCTGGCGACGCTGTTTGCACTGGCGGCGGTCGTCTTCGTCCTGTTCCCGGTGATTCAGCGCTATCGACGCCCGTCTGCCGCCCCAGAGACGAAGATGTGGCGAGGCCGGGAGATCGACTCCCGGCCAACCGCTGACTCCGTGGCGGAATCCGTCCGCCAGTGGTGGAGATCCCGCCAACGATAGGTATGCTGTCGCGCTCCGGTACAGCATGACGCCGGACCCAGTGCGATCACCAGGGAAACCCGAATGCCGGATGTCCTGTCAGATATCGTAGACGTGTATGTCTTTCGCCGCCTCAACGCACGCGTCCAATTCCTGCTGCTGCAACGCCGGGCTGACGTCGCCTTGGGTCAGACCTGGCAGTCGTTCCACACCCGCATCCTGGCGAACGAATCGACCCTTGAGGCGGCCAGCCGAGCCGTCACGGAACTGGCGGGACTTCGCGTAAGTGCCGTCTTTTCCGCAGATTACGTGAACCAGTTTTACGACGACACGCGGGATGTGCTGGTGCTTGCCCCGGTGATCGCCGTCAACGTCAGCCCCCAGGCGCCGGTCCGGCTTGGCGACGAGTTGAGAGATTGCGCCTGGCTGGATCGGGACGAGGCTACCGCGCGATTGCCCTTCACGGGCCAGCGCTGGGCGGTCCGCCACATCGACGAGATCATGAGCATCGGAGATCGGGAAAGCGAACTGTACCGGCTGCGCATGCCGCCGCCCCCCGCTCCCTTGCGGGAACGTCACACGATCATCACGGCGACGGAGCAACTCTCCGTGTCGCCCAACGAGGAGCCCGATGAGATTGAGACGGCACCCGGGCAGGCGAGCGACGCGGAGCAGCCGCTGCCCACCCCCCAGGACGATCTGACCGTCAAATCGGTTCGCCTGCATATGACCGAGGGCGACCACCCGGTCCCCTCCTCAGTGGAGCCCGAGGATCATGGCAACACCGACGGAGAGCCGGAATCAGCCGACGAACGACCCTCCGCGAATAGATCATATGT
>CADCWJ010000869.1 GCA_902806365.1 uncultured Thermomicrobiales bacterium | reverse complement strand
GCCGGAGCTCGTGCCGCCGCCCGAAAGAGGCTCGCCTTCGCCGCGGAGGGCGGAGAAGTTGGTGCCGGTCCCGGAGCCGTACTTGAAGATCCGGGCCTCGCGGACCCAGAGATCCATGATCCCGCCGTCGTTGACGAGATCGTCCCGGATGTTCTGGATGAAACAGGCATGGACCTGCGACCGCGTGTAGGCGTCGGTGCTCGCCCGCACGGTGTCCGGGTCCGCCGGATCGACGTAGTAGTGCCCCTGGGCCGGCCCGGTTATGCCGTAGGCATGGGCAAGCCCGGTGTTGAACCACTGCGGCGAGTTTGGCGCGGCCATCTGGTGGGCGAGCATGAACGTCAGCTCGTCCGCGAACGCCTGGGTATCGTCACCGCTCGCAAAATACCCGTTGGTCTCGCCCCACCAGCGCCAGGTGTTTGCCAGCCGACCGATCACCTGCTTCGCGGAGCGCTCCGGTCCGAGCTTCGGGTTGCCCTCACCGTCGAGTTCCGGCGTGCCATTGGCGGCGTGCTGCGGGACACCGGCCTTGCGGAAGTACTTGCTGACCATGATGTCGGTCGCGACCTGGGACCAGGAGGCGGGCACCTCGGCATCGGGCATCTCGAACACGACCGACCCGTCCGGGTTGGCGATCCGCGATGTGCGGCGCGTCCATTCGATCGCCGCGAAGGGATCCTCGCCGGCCGTGGTGAACAGGCGCGGGATCGTCACGCCCGTGCCCGATGCCTGTGTGCTGGTGTTGCCCGTGGTCGGGGTCATGTCGCTGATCCTTGCGGGTTGAAGTCGCGGGCCGAGCGGTCTCCGGTCCGGCCACCGTACATCGGGGAGTATAGCGAGCCGCCCGCTGCCCCCGCGAGGGCGAGGCAGAACATCCGTTCTCACCAGCATACGCCGTGCGTCAACACGCGGAACACGTGCCCCGTGCTCCAACCCGAACTCCCGCGGGGAACGATCGCACTAACGGCAGCGGTGCATCCTCGATGCATGTTGAAACCCGCATCGCCAGTCCACGCCTTGGCGCGCTCCTAGGACGTCCTCCCCCGCACCGGGTACGTTCCAAGCGGTCGGGGGGTGGACGATCGCGCACCGGCCGGACGACACAGCGGGCGAGATCGCGCTCGAAGGCGTCGCCCCGCGCGACAACCCGACCCGGCTGGAACTCCGGCTGGAACCGCTCGCCTATGCCGGAGTCACCTGGTGGATCGAATCGCGCTGGGAAGCGCCGAACGACGTCGAGACGCTGCTTAGACGGGTCCGGCCGGGGCCGCCGAAGCTCACGAGCGGAGTCGCTCGCTCGGGGTGACCGGCGCTCCCGGCTCCGCGTGGGGAAGCGGCGTCCACGCGGTCCAGGTGAACAGGGCGCAGCACCTGTCCCGCAAGCAAGAGCACGATCCTAGCATCCATTCCAGGGAGAGAGCACCACGTCCCCCTTGTCGGTCAAGCCGGCTGGACTGATTCGCCAATCGGTGCCCCACCCAGGCCTCCGCCGCCGTGGACGTTTCCGCAGTATCCCAGGCACGGGATACCGTTCCTTCCAATGTGCTGGTTCACACCTCAGGCGGGAAAACAGTCAACCTGGCAGTGATGTCCAGACCGGTCTGCCGATCATCCTTGCCACGTTGATGCCGCGCTTCGCACCAGCTTCATCCGGATGCCCTGGAGATTGGAACTACTCGTAGCGGAGTGCCTCGGCCGGTGCAATCCGACTCGCCTGCATTGCTGGAATCCAGGTCATCAGCAGGGCCACGCCGGTTGTAACGGTCAGAACCATGCCAATGAACGTCCATGGAACGGCAAAACTCGCGCCCTCGGGACCGACTCCTTCGCTTCGATACAGGTTGTGGGCCGTGACGAGACCGAGGATCGTGCCCGTGATCACACCGAGAATCACGACGAGCGCTGTCTCGATCAGGAACGCGAGCGAGACGAGCGACCTTTGGAAACCGAGCGCCCGGAGCATGCCGATCTCCTGACGCCGCTCGACGACCGCGCGAGTGGCCACTACACCGACGGCCGCAATGCCCACGATCAACCCCAGTCCAAAGAAACTGCCCATGATGGCCAGGATACCCCGGTACCATCGCTGTTCTTCCACCTGCTCGTCACGAATCGAGATCCCTTGAATTCCGTGCGTGAACAGGGCCGACTCGACCTGGCGGGCGACTTCGCCGGCCTCAGCCGGATCATCAAGTGCGAGGAAGTAGGAGAACTCGGCGAGTTCGGGATAGATGCGATCCACTGTCGCCTGGGCCGTGTAGAGACCCCAGAAGCT
>CADCWJ010000868.1 GCA_902806365.1 uncultured Thermomicrobiales bacterium | reverse complement strand
GTCGGCGGGTTCGGCGACATCACGATCGAGACCACCGACGCCACGGCTCCCATCAAGACCCTCCACAACGTCGCTGACCCTGACCGCGTCAAGGACATCCTCCGCGAGGCCGCGCGAGCCGAACGACAGCGCCGCCGTGTCCTCCTGCGCGACGAGGTCTGATCGCGCCCCGGCCCCTCGTCGATCTGGATGCGACACTCCGCTTGACATCGCCGTGAACACTCTGGATGATGTGGGGGGACCCTGGCGAGCACGCCCTGCGGAGGGTCCGACCGATGGCCACCATCCCTCCAGCCAAGCAGCAGCCCATACCCTTTCCGGCGGCCCCGAGACGCGTTGTTGCCCCGGCAGGCCCGCGAGTCGTCCTCCCCACGCCCTTGACATCCTTGGTTGGGCGGGAGCGGGAAGCGTTCGAGATCATCCAGTGCCTGCGACGTGACGATGTCCGTCTGCTCAACCTGACAGGTCCCGGAGGCGTCGGGAAGACGCGTTTGGCCATCCGGGTCGCGAAGCAGGTCGAGAGCCAGTTCGCGGATGGCGTGTACTTCATTGACCTAGCCCATTGCAACGAACCCGATCACGCTGTCTCGGCCATCGTTCAAGGCCTAGACGTTCGCGAGGTCGGCGGTGAACGACCGATCGATACGCTGATCACCGCGGCGACCGGCCAGCGCATGCTCATCGTGCTGGACAACCTCGAACAGGTCCGCGACGCCGGGCTGCTGCTCGTCGATCTCCTCGTCACCTGCCCGGACCTCAAGGTCCTCTCCACCAGTCGGGAGGTCCTGCGCGCGTCCGGGGAACAGGTCTACCCGGTACCACCGTTGTCGATGTTGCCGTCTCGCCGTGCGCTCCTCTCCTCCGAAACCGGGTACTTGGACCCGACCCCGGCCCTGAGGGCAACTGACGCGATCCAACTCTTCGTCGATCGTGCTCGCTCCGTCCGGCCCGGATTCGCTCTAGATGACCACGATGTGGTCCTAGCCGCTGCGATCTGTCGACAGGTCGACTGCCTTCCGCTGGGGATTGAGTTGGCGGCAGCCCGACTCCGTCACCTCTCCCTGTCCTCCCTGCTCGATCTGCTCGAGCGGCGCTTGCCCATCCTGACTGGCGGACCGCATGACTCTCCCGTCAGGCTCCGGACGATGCGGGCCGCCATCGCTTGGAGTGTCGACCTATTAACTCAGGAGGAACGGCGCGGCTTCAGTCAACTCAGTGTGTTTGCCGGAGGGTTCAGCCTCGATGCGGCCGAGGCCGTCTTGGCCGATGATCCGGGACCAGTGACCGATGGTCGGGTCACTAGACGTGACCCGATCCGGCGATCTCCCCAGTCGGCCATCGATGTGATCTCGTCTCTGGTCGACAAGAACCTGCTGCACATCGAGAACACGTCCGCTGGCCCCACTCGGTACGGGATGTTGGCGACCGTACGCGAGTTCGGCCTCGACTGCTTGGCTGAGTCTGGGGAGGAGCGAGGGACGCGTCTCCGTCACTTGACATGGTGCCGCTCGCTCGCCGAGCGTGGCGCGCAGAGTTCCGGCGCCGCGTGGTCCCAGTGGCTCGCCGCCCTCGACGCCGAGCGACTCAACCTCGAAGCCACCTTGACGTGTGCCAGCGACGACCCCGACGCGCCAGCCATCACCTCGCTGGTGATCGCCCTCCTGCCCTACTGGGAAGCCCGGGCCCACGTCACCGACGCGACGCGTTGGCTGGAGACGGCCATTCGCCGAGACACCGGTGCCTGCCCTGCCGATCGTCTCACGATGGTCAGCGGGGCCGGCACCTTCGCCTGGCTCCACGGCGACTTCGAACGGGCTGCCCGCTGGCATGGCCAAGCGCTCGACCTGGCCAGACTCATTGGCGATCGCGCCGCGGAAGCGACTGCCCACAACAATCTCGGCACCCAGGCCACCGAGACGGGCGACTACGACGGAGCAACATCCTCCTATGAGGCCAGCCTCGCCCTCGCCCAGTCGATCGGGGACCCGTCACTGGTCATGACTGCCCTCCATAATCTCGGGTATATGGCCCTCCTGCGTGGGGAGAGTGCCATCGCCGTCGGGTTGCTCGAACAGTCCTTCGCGATGGCGGTCGAACGAGGGGTCGACGGGCACATCGCCGCGGAGGCGATGATCCTGGCCCACGCCTACTTCGATTCGGGGGACCAGGAGCGGTCGATCGCGCTGTTCATGAAGAGCCTGGAGCACGGGCAGTCCAGTGGCCATCTCGTGAGCCAGGTCGACGCCATTGAGGGCCTGGCCCGGGTCGGCGGCGCGACCGGTTCACCGGCGCTCGCGGCGCGGCTCATCGGCGCGACGACCGCCGTGCGTGAGGCGACCGGCATGCCGCATTCCGGCTCGTACCTCGCCTATCTCGGCCCGGCCTTGTCCAGCCTTCGACGCACACTCGGCGAGGAGGGCTTCTCCGAGGCGTTCTCGGCCGGTAGGGCCTTACCGCTCCCGGTCGCCATCGCGGAAGCCGTGGCACTCGCTGATCGCCCAGCGGACATCCGCCGGGACGCGATGCCCGTGTCGCCCGCAGAGGCGTTCGGCCTAACCCCCCGTGAGGGCGAGATCCTACACCTCCTGGCCGCCGGCGAGAGCAATCGCGCCATTGCGGAGACCCTCTACATCAGTGAGTCCACGGTGGCTCGTCACGTGGCTAACGTCCTCGGCAAGCTCGGGGTGGAATCGCGAGCAAAGGCAGCGGTCGTCGCCCGGCGTCATGGACTCGATGCCTGAACTCATAACGTTGCCATGCAAAGCGGCCGGTCCGACTACATAGTTCTGTGGATGCCTCAGCAATCCACGGCTGCGATGATGGGATTGAGCGACCGTCACGTTTGGATCGCGGTGCCACGGCATCCGTGTCACCGGACACGGCGATGCGGGTAGCTCCGCGCGGAGTCGACGGCTCAGCG
>CADCWJ010000867.1 GCA_902806365.1 uncultured Thermomicrobiales bacterium | reverse complement strand
CTTTATGCCGATGTTCGTCGGCTTCGCGGTCCTGGCGGGGATGTTCCCGTTCCACACCTGGTCGCCGACCGGGCACGTTGCAGCGCCGACCGCCGTCTCGATGCTCCATGCCGGCGTGCTGATGAAGCTTGGCTCATATGGCGCGCTCCGCGTCGCAATGTGGCTGATGCCGGAAGGCGCCCAGATGTGGGCCCCGGTCATCGTGGTGCTCACGCTCGTGAACGTGGTGTATGGCGCCACGATCGCGATGGCCCAGAAGGACTTCAAGTACGTCATCGGCTATTCGTCGGTGTCGCACATGGGCCTGGTCGTGATGGGCCTGTCGACCATGAACCAGACCGGTCTCAACGGCGCCGTGCTCCAGATGTTCGCACACGGCATCATGACCGGCCTCTTCTTCGCCGTCGTGGGACGGATGATCTACGAGCGCACCCACACCCGCCAGCTTCCCGAGCTCGGCGGCCTCGGCCAGATCTTTCCATTCGCCGCCTTGATGCTGATCATCGGCGGATTCTCGTCGATGGGCATGCCGGGCTTCGCGGGCTTCTTCGCCGAGTTCAACATTTTCGTCGGCGTCTGGGAGCGCTTCCCGATCGTAGCGATCCTGGCGGCCATCTCGATCCCGATCACGGCCGCCTATATCCTGCGCGTCACACGCCAGGTCTTCTTCGGCGAGGTCAAGGACCGGCATTTCTTCGAACTGCCGCGCCTGACGTGGCAGGAATACACGGCCGGCTCAATTCTGGCGGTCCTGATCATCGCCGTCGGCTTGTTCCCGGACCTGATGCACCCGCTGGTCAACAGTGGGGTCACCCCCGTCGTGGAACGGCTTGACGGGGCGCGCACGATCGTCGAGGCCGCGGGCAATCCGCTTTTCGGCAGATAAGGGGCTAGATTACCGTGCAGTTCACCTTAAGCGACGTTCTCAAGCTGCTTCCGGAACTGATGCTGACCCTGCTGGCGGTGCTGGTGGTGCTCGGTGACCTGTTCGCGGGCGATGCGACCGACGAGCAGCGGTTCCGCGACGCGGCCAGCACAACCATCCTGGGCCTCGGGATGATCTTCGTCGTGGTCATGCT
>CADCWJ010000866.1 GCA_902806365.1 uncultured Thermomicrobiales bacterium | reverse complement strand
CCCGGCAATACGAGATCCTAGTCTGGCCTCTGGAACAGCGGTTCCAGGCTCGACTGTGCATCCTGCAGCGCTTCCTTGGGCGTCCGCTTGCCACTGATGACCGGGTTGACGATGAGGTCGGCGATGCTGGTACCCATGGATGAGATGCCGACCGCGGCGGCGGTGTTCGGGTACCAGTAGTCGACGCCATACTCAAGGGTGTGCTGCGCCATCGTCGAGATCAACTCGTTCTCCTGGTAGACCGGCTCTTGGAGCAACGAGTTGAAGACGGGCCACTTGCCGCCCGGCTCCGAGGCGTAGAGTTTGAGCAGGTTTTCGGGCAACATCATCCACTTCAGGAAGGTCTTCGCTTCCTCGGGATGCTCGGTCTGCTTGTAGATCATCCAGGGGTTCGCAAACGAAACGACGAACTGAGCGTCCGGTCCGCCGGGGCCGACCAACGGCGGGAGCAAGCCGACCTTGTCAAAAAGGTCGGGCACGTTCGTCTTGATGTCGTCGATGAACCAACCTCCGCCAAACGCCATGGCCGCGGTGCCTTGCTCGAAGGAGCGCATGACCTCCGTGAAGGTCCAGGACGGCGTACCCGGTGCCGCGAACCTTTCCACCAGTTCCTTCTCGAACTCGAGCGCCGCAAGCTGCTCCGGGCTGTCGAATGTTGGGTTGCCCGCTTCGTCCGCCAGGCTTCCACCGGCCTGGAAGACAAGGGTCATGTAGAACTGATCGGTATCGTACGATCCCTGCTTGCCGGGGACCGCAAGAGCCATGAGCCCCTCATCTGGCTTGTGAAGTGCTTCAAGTGCGGCTTTCCACTCATCCCAGGTGGTCGGGACCTTGAGACCTGCCTGCTCGAGAAGGTCCTTCCGATAGAAGATTCCGCGGGTATCGAGCTGCCAGGTAATCCCGGGATTGATGCCTTGGAAGTTCCATTTCTCGTAACCCCAGGGCTTCATGTCCTCGAAGGTGCCGTCGGCCTTCCATGCTTCGAACAGGTCGGAGATGTCGAGGGCCTGCTCTTGTGCCGCCATGTTGAACGGGATACCGGAGTCACCACCGCTAATGTCAGGAGGGCTGCCTGCCTGGACTGCAGCGAGGATCTTTTGTGTATAGTCACCCCAGGCGAGTTGCTGAAACGTGACGTGGATTTCGGGGTGAGCCTTGTTGAACTCGGTGACATTGTCCTGGAGCTGCGCCATGAACGCTTCGCCGCCCCACTGCATGTCCCAATACTCGAGCTGAACTGCACCCTCGGCAGGGGGCACCGTAGGTTGCGCCTGGGGTCCAGGAGGAGTGCCTTCCGGCGTCGACTCCTGTGCCAGTGACGCACGCCCTGTGGCGGCCAGCATGGCACCTGCCGCGATGGCGGAACGCGAGAATGTACGGCGGGTTTGACGGAGTCCGGCCGCAGGCGTTGGCGACGCTCCCGCGACAGGTGATCCGTTCGCGTCGAAGTCGCTTTTGTGAGAACTGTCCGAACTGCCCAACTGGACCTCCTTGCCGAAGCGAAACCGACGTACATCTCAAGCGATCGATACGTGAAAGCGTTTGTCCGCAGCGGCCCTGTTCCTGCTGCCGGTAGACCGCAAATGTGGCGCCCATAGGGCAGGATCTCCACCAGGTGACACATTGCCTTGTCGTGCAAACGATTTCACGCGAACTATATCGATTATTAAAATGCATGTCAACGGACTGGATGTGGAGACCCTCGGACTATGTCTTGGCGTGATCCGCGTCATTCACTGTGAGGAGTACCGATCGTCGCGCGCTGATTAAATGGTCGGCGATGCGGTACATACCGGTGGATGATCGCCCTCCGACAACCGGGATCTTGGATCATCCAGGCATGCAGGTACCCTCGTCGACACATTCACCGCTCGGTCAATATCGCCCCGTCGATTGTCGCGCCGCGATGGTTCGACTCGGAACAGGCAGCGGTCCGTTCCAGGCATAAAACGCCATCCGGGGCCACACCAGTGGCAGCAGGAATCACGAATTTGCTGGGTTCTGGCACGAGAGCACCTACTCCGACCGTGGGGATCGCCAAAGTGGGTCTCGTTGTGCCGCCGCTTCCAGACCGCCAAGCAGGGCGTCGTACGCCGGCTTGGGCCGCAGCTCGGAGTCCAGCGGAAGCGGCCGGCGCTCGGCACCATCCCCCCTCGGGTAATCCTCCTGGAGCCAGGTGTAGCGATCGGTGAGGCCGAACGTCATCAGCGACACGACGGCCGGTTCGTCGAGCGCGACATCGAGATAGCGGGCGTAGGTGTCGGCGACGGCGGCATCCCGTGTCTCGATGTCGGCCGGCAAACCGTCGTCGAGTACGTCCATCTCGGTAATCAGGATCTTCACGCCCCGGTCGGCGAGGTCCGCCAGGAACTGGCGGTAGGCGTCCGGATCGAACCTTGCGGCAAAGTCACCGGCCTCGAGGTGGGCTTGCACGCCGAACGCATCCACCGGCACATCGGCCGCCAGCAGCGCGTCGAGAACAATCAGTGCCTTCTCGCGCTTGTCGGCGGCACGATCGAACTCATCATCGGTCTCGAACCCGAACTCGTTGAGCACAAGCACCGCGTCGGGGTCCGCGGCACGAGCGATCTGGAACGACTCGGCGATGAAGGTCGGTCCGATCGTCTCGTACCAGGGGTAGTCCCGTCGCAGGCCGTCGGCTTCGTGGGCATCGATCACCTCATTGACCACGACCCAGCCGGCGACCCTCCCACGGTACCGGTCAACGACCGCCTCGACCGTATCGAAGAGAAGGTTGCGCGCGGTCGCCTCGTCCATCCCCCACAGGTCGTCCTCGGTCCATCCCTCGCCGAATCCCTCATCCCAGACGAGGTGGGCGCCGAACACCAGTTGCCGCTGCCGCTCGGCAAGCGCCACGAACTGGTCGCCGTACTGGAAATCCAGCTCCGCTCCGGGCATTGGACGCAGCTTGTACCAGAGCAGGTCATCCTCGGTGAAGAGGATGGCCGCTTCGTGGTTGACGAGTTGCGCGTAGTCCGGGTCCAACTGCCAGGTCGCCAGCGACGTGCCGTAGATGATGCCGCGATCCGCCGCGGGCCTCCACAGCGGCACTCGCGTGATGTCGACAAGTGGAGTCGCTTCCGGACCGGGTGTCGCGCTGCCGGCCGGCGTCGCGTCCCGGGCGGCAGCGGGCCTCGGTGGCCCGACCAAACCGAGCGCGACCGCGCCGGTGGCCCCGCGTAACGCCGATCGCCGCGTCAACCGCAGGTTACTGCCCATACACCCTCTCCCTCAGGTGCCCGGCGCCGGCCCTGATTTGTCACGTTGTCCCAAGCCCCAGAGCGGCGTGCCATTGACGCGCCTCCGGCAGGGCCACACCGGCGATTGTCCGTGCAAACGATTTCATCGCGACTTTACCGGCTCGGGCAATGCCTGGCAATGCACCGGTCAATCCTGCTTTCATCGAACGGCGCACCTGGCTCCCGGCCGACCGCACCCCGGTGGTGGATTCCACTCCCTGGGGCTGGGCATACGAGACAATCACCTCGCCGGGATCTCCCGCACTCCGGGTCGATCACGGATCGGTTTGGTTCTGGCATGAAACCGTCTCGATCCGGGGAACGAGATGAAGATTGACCGTGACCTCTCAGGTACCGTTCACGCCGCGCCCGCAGGCGCGTTGGGTGAAGCGGTGGATTGCCGGAGCGCGGCGATGATCCACTGGAACAGGCGGAGATCGTCCGTGAAGTCCTCGGCCGATGTCTTGATCCCCGTGCCATTGACAAGGGCGTCGTGGAGGTACTCGAGCTCGCGCGTGTAGGGGTCCGCGTATGTGGGGCGCAGCACCGTTTCGGTAAACCGTTCGCCCTCCGTTTCCTCGAGGTACAGGCGCGTCGGGAGATGGCGGATGTACGGCGTGTCGTACTCGATGCGAAGCGACGACGTTTCGCCGTAGACCTCGATGTGGGCATCGAACCGGACCTGGCTGTCGACACCGGTTTCGAGCACTGCCTGGAATTCCCCGTAATCCATGACGACATGGAGGAACGAGCCGCCGTGCCACTGGCTGGCGGACACCACGCGCTCGGGCATCCCGATCAGCTCGCGCATCGCCGAGAGATCATGGCTGCTGAGGCCGCAAAGGAGGCGATAGGCACGAGTCAACTCCGGAGAGGCCTCCCCGATCGCTTCGCTCACGAGCCGAGCAGCCCGCTGCTGCCGATCGCGACCCGCCTCGGCGGGGAAATCATCCGGCCGAACGACATCCTCCACCTGATCGATGATCAGCCGGTTTTGCCCAATGATGTCCCGCACCCTGACGTAGTTGATCCGCTCCATCGCGCGGACGCGGTCGACCGCTTCGCGGAACGCCGGAGCGTAGCGGCGCATGTATCCCACCATCAAACTCACACCGGCGGCATCCCGCTCCCGGATCATGCGCTCCGCCTCGGCCATGGTCAGGCACATCGGCTTTTCGACCATCACGTGCTTGCCCGATCGCATCGCGGCGATCGCGCTATCAGCGTGGTATTCGTCGCTGTTCAGGACGAACACGACGTCGAGATCGTCCCGTTTGGCAAGGTCCTCGAAGTCGAGAAAGCGCGCCTGTTCGGGCACGCCATACCGCTGGCCCATCTCGGTGAGCAGCGATGGCGAAATGTCGCAGATGGCCGTCAGGGCATATCTGTTCGACATCGAGGAGAGAATGGGGAGATGGATGATCTGGGCGACCTCACCCAGGCCAATGACGCCTACACGCAGCGGGTTCATCAGATCGATTCCTCTCCAATCGCAATCGCGGAAGGCAGACGACGTCCGCGTCGAATCGTTGCCGACCGACCGGAGCCTCACAATAAACATGAAGCAGGCAAGGCCGTAAAGAACCTGGAGGCTGCTTGTCGTGGGAGCGGGTATCACCCTCTGTCACCAGCGGCGAAGCCACGCGAAAGTTGGTATTCCGGGGTCGTACGCGCCGCGTCAGCCGACGAGAACGTTGGCGAAGACTTGCCAGGCGAGCGCGGACTTGGCAATCAGGCTGAGCAGGATGTAGGCGCGCTCGCCGAAAAGATACGAGCGCCATGGGCCAACGCGCCGGTATTGCAGCACCATGTTGACCGCGAACGTGTTGAAGAGCAGGAAAAGCGAGACGACGATTCCGTAGACGAAGGTCGGTGGGCCACCCTCCGGAGCCCGGGCTTCTGACGAGGCAAGCTGAAGCGCGACGATCGCCCAGGGGACGGCCCCGGCGAAGCAGCCGAAGATGTAGGCCATCCAGTCGGCTCGTCCCGCGCTCGCGCGGTTGATCCGCTCGTGGACGAGCCCGAAGAAGATCATGCAGGCATTGACCCCGCCGATCGCGACCAGGGCCGCGATGTCCGAGACCCCGCTGATCATCGCAATCAGCACGATCATGAGCGAGGCGCTGACCGAATACTCGATCCAGCGGGCATCGTTCCGCTCGTTGGTGAGCATCCCGGTGTACCAGCGGGATACACCCGGTGTCGCCATCAACAGATGGTCCAGCGCCGCCAGGAAAAGGAACGCCGCGACCGCCGGACCGAGCGGGACATCGAACCATGCCTCCTGCGCGGGATCCGTGCCCGGCGGCCCGGTCAGGAACCCGCGCGTGACCGGGAGTGTGAAATCGGTACTGAGCGCCACCATTGCGATGCCCTGGGCGAGATGGATCAGCCCGACGATGACGTTGTACCCGCGCAGGCGCCGGATTTCGTCCTTGTCAATTGCGCTACCGCCATCGTCGTCACGCCGTATCGCTGCCGTCACTTCCCCGTCCTTCGCTTGTCATGGCCAGTTCTCTGGTCCGATCGTACATCACGGCCGCGGGCGGGAGACGGGCCCGGGCGCCTCATCCCCTGCCGGACCGCCCGGCAGCATCGGCCAGGAACCGGGCGCAGTGCGAGGTCCATGTGCGGACCTCGGGATCATCCTCCGCGAGCCCGAGACCATGCGCACCATGGGGAAAGACGTGAAGCGCAAAGGGAACGCGGTGCCGCTCGAGGGCGCCGGCGAACAGGAGGCTGTGCTCAACGGACACCGCCGGGTCGTCGGCCGTGTGCCAGAGAAAGGTGGGCGGCGTCTCGGGATTCACCCGATTTTCCGCGGAGAGCCGCCGCCGAAGCCGCGGCGATGGATTGTCTCCGACAAGATTGCGCATCGAGCCGGGGTGCGCGCATGCTCCGAACGAGATTACCGGGTAGCCGAGAACGAGCGCGTCGGGGCGGCTGCTCGATCGTTCGACCTCATCGCTCGCATTGGGGTCGCCATGGTCCCACGTCGTGGCGGCAGTCGCGGCCAGGTGCCCGCCGGCGGAAAAGCCCAGGATGGCAATCCGACCGGAATCGAGGTTCCACTCGACGGATGTATGGCGCACGAGCCGGATCGCGCGCTGGGCGTCCCGCAGCGGCGCGGGATGGCGATGCGGCGCGACCCGATAGTTGAGGACGAACGCAGCCAGCCCGATCCGGTTCAGCCATCGCGCGACCGGTTCGCCTTCATGATCGGCGTGTAGCGCGTACCCGCCACCGGGGCAGACGATAACGGCTCCCCTCCCATTGCCGGCGCCGGAAAGATACGGCGTGATGCATGGTGAGTTGGCGTGCGCGGTGGAGCCGATCCCGCCAGGTTCCGGGGAACCAGGCGGCCAGAGCGGAATGGACGACGTGAATCCGGTGTCCTGGATACGAGTTGCCACGAATCGATCCTCCCGATGGCGGTACACGGCGCTCGTGCAAGCAAGCGATGGCGAGTGACCGTTCTCAGGCACGATTATCCCCGGTCGTCCGTTTCCAGGTGTTATTCCGCGGTCGTACAGGGTGATGTCGTTAACCGTATTTGAAAGGCATGGCACGGCATGTGCCATAAGGAAGCTGCAAGGCCTAGGACGCACACGGCGATATGTGCGTCCGGGTGGCAGCGGAGGCGCGAGGGTCTCGATCAAAATTAGCTCATTCATGTATCTGTTCCGGGAGGACATTCCATGGCAGCGTCAGACAAGCAGTCGAAGGCCACGAAGAAGAACGACAGCAGCACGAGCGTCGAGGGGTCGGGGAACTCAACGGATGTGGCCGAGGCAGCCGGGCAGGTTCAGGAGACCGTGGTCGGTCTCAAGGATCAGGTGACGAGCCAGGTCAAGGAGCAGGCGTCGACCCAACTGGCCTCCCGCCTTGAAACCGTTACGAGCACACTGGATATGGCGACCAAGCTGCTCAGGACCGCGGGGGATACCGTTCGGGGGCAAGACAAGACCGGCACGGCGGATGCCATCACGGGCGTGGCCGACCGGCTTGAAGGATGGTCCAGCTCGATCCGCGATCAGGATGTCGACAAGTTGATCGAGGAGACAAAGCAGGTTGCGCAGAAGCAGCCGGTACTCTTTGTCGCCGGTGCCGCGACCCTCGGATTCCTGGGCGCCCGGTTCTTCGCTAGCTCCGCCAAGAAGCAGGAAGAGCAGGCCGCCAAGAAGCAGGAAGACCAAGCCGCCGAAAGACAGCAAGAGCAGTCGTCAAGTGACACGGCGTTCTCGTCGACTCCCTCCCCTGCCGAAGTGGCGCGATCGATGTCCACCTTGCCTCCAATGACCGACATGCCCGACATGTCGACGTCGACCTCGGAAACCACCGATCTGGACTACACCACCGCCTACCCATCCATGGAAGAGAACGCCGCCATCGAGGCATCAATGGATGCACCATTCGAATCCGACGACACGATGATCTTCGAAGACGAGATCGTCGTCCCCGACTTCGATGACTCCGCCAAGGGCTCCACGTCGGGCACAGGGGATCGGTAATGGCGAAAGAGCCTCAGAGAGAGCGCTCTCTCGGTGAACTTTTTGGCGATCTCGCGCAGGACACGAGCACGCTCGTCCGGCAGGAGATTCAACTCGCCAAGAGCGAGCTGACGCACAGTGCGGTGCAGGTTGGAAAGAACATCGGGATGCTCGTTGTTGGCGGGGTCCTCGTTCTTACCAGCACACTGGCGCTGATCGCCACGTTGATTCTTGGCCTGGGAGCACTGGGGCTGCCATCCTGGCTGGCTGCCTTGATAGTGACCCTGGTCTTCCTTGGGGTGGGCCTCGTACTTGTCGCCCGGGGCAGGACCGCACTCAAGAACGCTGACCTGCTGCCGCGGCAAACCATAGAAACGCTTAAGGAGGACCAGGAATGGATCAAGGAACAGGCGACATAGAATCTCGGGGCGACCGCAGTCGAGTCCGGGAGACCAGAATATCGATGGCATCGACCCGTGAGGGCGCAAGTATCGACGACGTGTATATCGATCCGAATGATGCCTCGACTTCGTCGTCTGGTACATATGACGAAGGGGAGGTCGCTCCCGAGGATATTGAGCACACACGCGCCCACATGAGCAGCACAATCGAGGAGATTCAGGATCGCCTGACGGTTGCGAATGTGGAAGATACCGCCAAAGAGGTTACGGATGATGTCAAGCAAGCGGTGAACGAGGCTGTGGACCACGCGATGGAGCAGTTGAAGGCGACGCTCCCCGGCGTGACCGAACAGGCTCGTGAGCTGGCTCAACAGACGATCGATCACGCAATTCTCGAAGCGAAGTCTGCAATTCGGGAGCTTGGCGCACAGGCCAGAGACGTGACCCGAGACGCAACCATAGGAAAGGTGGAACGAATGGCACATTCGACAAGTGACAAGGTCGGCCAGCTGGCTCAAACAACCAGTGAAAAGGCTGAGCAGGTAGCCCAGACGACGACCGAGTCGACCAGGAAGGCCAGCACCTCCCTGATGACGACGATCAAGCAGAACCCCATCCCGGCGGCCCTGACCGGCATTGGCCTAGGTTGGATGGCGATGAGCAGCGGGATGGGCGGCGGCGCCAAGAGCCAGTCCGCCGGCGGATCCACGTCGTCTTCGGGCGAGCAAACCGTCGCGGAGAGAACCTCCGACACCGGTATGTCGTTCAGCACGCCGACGTACACAGGTCAAACGTCCGGAAGTACGAGTGGTGACTCTGCCGATACCGGTATGGCCACGACGGACAAGGCCAAGCAGACGGCTTCTGCCGTGACGGACCAGGCGAAGGAAACCGCTTCCGCCGTGACGGGTCAGGCAAAGGAAACTGCGTCCGCAGTTACGGGCCAGGCGAAGGAAACCGCCTCCACTGTCACGCAGCAGGTGACGCAGATTTCGACACGCCTGCGGCAGACGCTCAAGGAGAAGCCGCTCGCCATGGGCATGGTCGCCGTTGCCGTGGGCAGCGCGGCCGGTATGGCGGTTC
The DNA here is from genome assembly GCA_902806365.1 of uncultured Thermomicrobiales bacterium. GTDB lineage: Bacteria > Chloroflexota > Chloroflexia > Thermomicrobiales > UBA6265 > CADCWJ01. The sequence goes on along the minus strand of CADCWJ010000866.1, from coordinate 1,085 downwards.
CGGTCTCCCAGCGCGAGACGCAGGTCTTTGGGGAATCCCGCGACAAGCTGATGGAGAAGGCCCAGACGGGCGCGCAGGATCTGGTCGAAAAGGTCCAGAAGGTAGCCACCGAGGCCGGTACAGCGGTCGAGAAGGAAGCGAAGTACCAGGGCCTCACCCCCGAAGAATAGAGGCCGCGGCGCATTCGCTTTCCGTCGCGAGGCGACTGTGTCATCAGGTTGAGACTCTTCAACCGGCTGAGGCTTCAGGACGCACATGACTACGACGGTGCAGCTGATGAAGCGCACCGTCGTAGTCATGTGCGGGGTTCTCGCCGCTGATGCGCTCAACGGAGAGGCCAGTGCGGGCCAGGGAACACGGACAGAAAGGGACAAAGGCATGAACAGGCGGTCGATGTTTGGCCCGCGCAGCTTCCGGGATGGCAGGGTGCAGGTGTATGGATGCTCTCCCGGTTGTCTGCTCGTTTCCCTCTTGGTCTCGGTCGTGCTGACCATCGTCCTCAACGTCGTTCTGAACCTCTTCTGATCGCGACAGCGACAGCGATCGGGGTCCAGCGCTGCGGGCATCTTCATCAGGAAACCCGCGTCGGGCATCAGCTGTCGAGCCAGCCTCTTCCGGTGACGATGAAGAGATGTTCGCAAATAGACTTGGCCACGTACCGTTTATTCGGTCGCGAGAATTGCAACATCGGGGGCGGTCAGCGGCAGGTCGATAAGGCCACCGTGGCGGGCCGACTCATAGCTGGCGAAGATCAGCTCGGTCGCTCGCATTACCTTGTGCGATGACAGCTCCGGTTCCCTGCCCTCCTTGAGCGCATCCACGAGATCGACGACGCCGAGTGCGACCGTGCCTTGTAGCGACCGGTCGCCTTCGAGCTCGACGGTTTCCCACTCGCCCTTGCCACGCGCCCACACCCGTAGTGGATCCTGCCGGAGCGCCGCCTCGATCATCCCGTCGGTCCCGACGATTCGGGTCACCAGTGGCCACCCCTCTTCATTGCTGGTTGTCAGGAGGCCCATGATGTCGTTCTGGAAACGGACGAAGCTGATCGCCTGACCCTCCATGCGGACGCCGAACACGGTGCT
>CADCWJ010000865.1 GCA_902806365.1 uncultured Thermomicrobiales bacterium | reverse complement strand
TGATCGCGCCGCTCGCCCTTCTGCCGGGCTGGGCCCAGACAGCCGCCTCGATCCTGCCCTTCCGGTGGACGATCTCGTTCCCGGTCGAGCTTGCGCTGGGCACGCTCGATGGCCGTCAGATCGCGCTCGGCGTGCTGGCCCAGGCGATCTGGATCGGGATCGTGCTCGGCGCACTGAAGCTGATCTGGGTCCGGGCGGTGCGGCACTATTCGGCGGTCGGTGCCTGAGCGGACGAGGGGCATCGAAAGGGAGTGATCGCGCTGGGGAGACACCCCGGTCTGCCCCTACGGAATGGACACCGCCATGCATTCGCTGAGCGTGATCGTTACCTACCTGAAGCTGGGCATCCTCAACGTCGTCCAGTACCGGGCCGATTTCTTCTTCCAGCTCATCTCGCTCGTGATCAGCCTCGGGACCTCCGTCTTCGGGCTGCTGATCATCTTCGGGCAGACGGACAGCGTCGGCGGATGGTCGCGCGATGACCTGATCGCGCTGATCGCGATCCAGATGCTGGTGCGCGGGCTAATCGGGCTGGTGATCCAGCCGAGCATGCAGCGCCTGATGGAGGGAATCCGGATGGGGACGCTCGATTTCATGCTCACCAAGCCGGCCGATTCGCAGGTGCTGGCGAGCGTCGCGCAGGTCAACATCGCGTCGAGCGCGAACATCGTGGTCGGGCTCGGTGTCCTCCTCGTCTCGCTGGTCCGGCTCGGTGGCGGCGTCTCGATCGGAGACGCGCTCCTGTTCGCGCTGGTCCTGAGCGCCGGTACGGTGATCATCTACTCGTTCCTGCTGATGCTCTCGACGCTGGCCTTCTGGTTCGTGCGGCTGGACAACGTCCTGGTCATCTTCGAGACGATGTTCGGCAACGCCGGGGCCTGGCCGATCACGATCTACCCTGGCTGGCTGCAGGTCTCGCTGACCTTCCTGGTGCCGGTCGCGTTCGCGGTCACGATCCCGGCCCAGAGCCTGACCGGGCGGCTGACGACGCTGACGATGCTCGGGTCGGTCCTGCTGGCGGTGGCGTTTACGCTGGGGGCGCGGTGGTTCTGGCGGTTCGGGCTGAAGCACTACACCGGAGCGTCGGCGTAGCACGCGCTCCGCTTATCGGATGAGGTGGACGGGTT
>CADCWJ010000864.1 GCA_902806365.1 uncultured Thermomicrobiales bacterium | reverse complement strand
GCGCCGGTGGCGATCAGGATCCGGTCCCCCATCAACACCAGCCCATCGACGATCACCTCGTGCTCGGAGAGAAACGTCGCGTGCTGCTTGAACAGGTGAATCCCCGCGTCCCGGATGTTCCGGTCCCCGTCGCCACCGCGAATCGTGTCGATCACCCCATCGACACGGGACCGCAGCGCACCCCAGTCGACCTCGGCCCGCTCCACGGCGATCCCGAATCGCAACGCTGTCCGCGCCAGATGCAGGACCTCAGCGGAGCGCACCATCGTCTTCGTCGGGTCGCAGCCGACATTGAGACAGGTACCGCCAACCTTCGATTCCTCGATCATCGCCACGGAATGTCCCTGCCGGACGGCGTCGAAGGCGACCGTGCTGCCAGCGGCGCCGGCACCGATGACAATCAGGTCGAATCGTGTCCCGCCCTCGGTTGGGACCGATGGTCCGGTACGCTCCTTTGCCCTGCCCACACCACTCCCCCGTCTCGTTCACACGATCGCGCTCCCCGATCTTCCCAGCGGTCCTATCCTACCCTGCCGCTTCTTCCTCCGTTCTCACCCTGCCGCCGCTCTGCGAAGGAAACTGCTACACTGCTTGTCGCAATGGCACCCAGGATGACGGTACGTGGCTGGCTCAACGTGGCGGCCTGGCCATCCCGACGCCGGTAGTTCGGATTCCCGTACCACCATGGCGTTCGGCTGGCGCCGTCACCTGAGTCCGTCTCTCGCACGTGGAAGATCGGACCCGCGCACGCAAGGAGTCCCCATGAAACGATCGGCTCACCCGGCGTACCTGTATCGAAAGGCGTTCGTCGCCGTCCTGCTGACGGTGACCATTCTCGCCTCGGTCATTCCGATGGGACGCGTGGTCGCCGCGCAAGACGCGGAATGCACGACGGAATGGCCGTCCGGCACGCTCCAGATCATGGCGCCGGCCGCCCCAGGGGGCGGGTGGGACACGACCGCGCGCGAGATCCAGCGCGTCATGGGTGAAGAACAGGTCGTCTCCGGCGATGTCGAGGTCTTCAACGTCGAGGGTGCCGGGGGCACGATCGGGCTTGCCGAGCTCGTCAACGAGCATGCCGGCGACGAGAACATCATGATGGTGATGGGCCTTGTCATGGTCGGTGGGATCGCCCTCAACGAATCCCCCGTCACGCTCGATCAGGTCACACCCCTGGCACGGCTGACGACCGAGTTCGAGGTCATCGTCGTCCCGGCCAATTCCCCATATCAGACGCTCGATGACCTCCTCGTAGACTTCAAGGCCGATCCCGGCTCGGTCAGTTTCGGCGGCGGCTCCGCCGGCGGCACGGACAATATCCTCGTCGGGCTGATGGCGCAGGCCGTCGGCGTCGATCCGACCCAAATCAATTACGTCCCATTCTCGGGCGGCGGCGAAGCACTCGCCTCCGTGCTCGGCGGGCAGACTTCGGCGGGCGTCTCCGGGCTCGGTGAATGGTCGGCGCAGATCGAATCCGGCGAGCTCCGGGCGCTGGCAATCTCCGGCCGGGCCAACTCCGGTGCCGCGGGCGGCACTCCTGTCGGCGGCGCGACCCCGGACGTCGGTGGAACGCCGGTCGTGGAGTCGGCCCTTGCGGCAAGCATCCCGTCGCTCCAGGAGCAAGGTGTCGACCTCGAGCTCGCCAACTGGCGGGGCATCGTCGCCGCGCCGGAGGTCTCCCCGGAGGCGCGAGCCTGCATGCTTGCGGCGATCGACACGCTCGTCACCTCCGCCGGCTGGCAGGAAGCGCTGACCACCAACGGCTGGACGAACTTTTACCTCCCGGGCGACGATTACGCGACCTATCTCCAGGAACAGATCCAGACGGTCAACCAGACCCTGACCGACCTGGGCCTGATCTAGACCGGCATCTCCCGAGCCTGCCATACGGGTGGGCTCGGGAGTTTGTCTTTTTCCGGAGGGAAGCTCCAGCGTGTCGGATCCCAATCCAGGTGCCGGGCCGGGGCCGGCACTGACGTCTCGCTCTGACGGTCAGCCGCCCCTGACGTTATCCGGGCAGGACCACGAGCCGTCCCGCTGGAGCAGGTATGCCGAGCTGCTTGTGGCACTTGCCGTGGTCATCCTCGGCGTGATCATCCTTGTCGAGACGCAGGACATACGGGTCACCCGGGCGACCGCGCGCGTCGGACCCCGCGTCATCCCCACGATCGTTGGCTGGGGTCTGGTCGTGATCGGCCTCTGGTACGGACTCGAGCTACTGCGCGGCCAGAACTCCCGCCCCGCCGCGGACTCGGAGGATGTCGACATCTCGCTCCCGCCCGATTGGACCACGATCGCGGGCATCGGCGCCGGTCTCGTCGCCTACATGCTGCTGATCGAGCGGGCCGGGTTCATCATCGCCAGCACCGCGCTGTTCACGATCACCGCGTTCTCAATGGGGAGCCGCAACATCTTTCGCGATGTCGGGCTGGGGATCGTGATCGCGGTCGGAGCGTACCTGGCCTTCAGCGAGGGACTCGAAGTCGACCTGCCGGAGGGCATCCTCGAAGGTCTGTTCGGATGATGAATACTCGGGATTATGTGCAAGACCGGAATCGTCGCAGGCGCGGCCGCGGGCGGACACGTTCGCCAGGCTCAGTGCAGGCGCCCGTGGACAACATGCTCATGCAATGGCTCGCGTGGCTGTCCGCTCGTCCGCCCGTACATCCGGTGATAACGGAGTCCCTCGACCGCGGAGCGAGACGGCACGAATCACGGCACCGTCCGGTGAATGATGGCATGGCATCGCTTCCCTCATCCGCAGTCATGGAGTCGCGGTAGCCATGGACTCGTTCGGTCATTTGCTCGACGGATTCAGCGTCGCCCTGACGCCGGAAAACCTGCTCTGGGCGCTGGTTGGCGTCTTCCTCGGCACGCTCGTCGGCGTCCTGCCAGGGATCGGGCCAGCCCTGACCGTCGCGCTGCTGCTGCCGATCACCTACTCGCTGGAACCGATCCAGGCATTCATCATGTTCGCCGGCATCTACTACGGCGGCATGTATGGCGGATCGACCACCTCGATCCTGCTCAACACCCCGGGCGAGTCGGCCTCGATCATCACCGCGCTCGAAGGCAACCGCATGGCCAAGCGCGGACGCGGTGCTTCCGCCCTCGCGACCGCCGCCGTCGGCTCCTTCGTCGCCGGGACGGTCGCGACGATCGGCCTTACCTTTCTCGCCCCAATCATGGCCGATGTCGCGCTCAACTTCGGCCCCGCCGAATATCTCGCCCTGATCGTGCTCGCCTTTACCGCGATCACCGCGCTGCTCGGCTCTTCGCTCGTCCGGGGACTGGTGAGCCTTTTCTTCGGGCTCGCGATCGGCCTCATCGGCATCGATGTCCTTACCGGTCAGCCACGATTCACCTTCGGGAACGCCCATCTCTCCACTGGCGTCGATGTGGTCACCGTCGCAGTCGGCCTCTTCGCCGTCGGCGAAACGCTCTGGGTGGCGTCCCGGATGCGCCACGGCAAGCCCGATGTGCTCCAGATCAAGGGATCGCTCTGGATGAGCCGGGACGAGTGGAAGCGGTCCTGGAAGCCATGGCTCCGCGGCACTGCGCTCGGGTTCCCGATTGGCTCGCTGCCGGCCGGCGGCGCCGAGATCCCGACCTTTCTCTCCTACGCGCTCGAGAAGCGGCTCTCGAAGCACCCCGAGGAGTTCGGCCACGGCGCGATCGAAGGGGTTGCCGGGCCGGAAGCGGCCAACAATGCCTCCGCCGCCGGCGTGCTCGTTCCCCTTTTGACGCTGGGGCTGCCGACCTCGGCGACCGCGGCGATCATGCTCGCCGCGTTCCAGCGCTACGAAATCCAGCCCGGCCCGCAGCTCTTCGACCAGAACCCCGACCTCGTCTGGGGCCTGATCGCCAGCCTCTACATCGGCAACCTGATGCTGCTGGTGCTGAACCTGCCGCTTGTGGGGCTCTCGGTCCGGCTCCTTTCGATTCCTCGCCCCCTGCTCTACGGTGGCATCCTCGTCTTCGCCGGGCTCGGTACCTGGGCGCAAAGTCAATCCGTGACCGGACTGATCGTGCTCTACGTGATCGGGATCGTGGGCT
>CADCWJ010000863.1 GCA_902806365.1 uncultured Thermomicrobiales bacterium | reverse complement strand
CCTGGCGACGCCGCTGACCTACCTGGTCGTCGGAAAGCTGAAACGGGCCGAAGGGATCGATGTCTACGACCGCGATACCGACTTCCGGCCCCTTCCGATCGGCGCGTCGCGCGGGGTCGCGTAGCCGGGATCAACGGGGGCCCGGGAGTCGTCGACGGGAGCATTATCCAGGCGGCGCTCCCGCGCGGCAGTGGTGACGGGCCGGGAACGCAGAGCTGCACGTCGATCCTCACCGTGCCCGCAACCCCCTCGCCGATCGACCACGCCGGTCGTGCAGGGACTGTTCCCGGTTAGCCCACGCTAGCCACTCGCGCGGGCGATCTCCTGGCCCGAGGCCGGGTCGAACCAGCGGAGCTTGGGCGCGGCGGGCTGGAGCCAGAGATCGTCCTCCGCCCTGATCGGCGCGTCGATCCCGGCCATCACCTTCACCAGTTGGTCGCCGACCCGCGCTGTGACCAGCACGTGGGAGCCAAGCGGCTCGACGACGACGGTGCGGGCGACGAGTCCGGCATCACCGCTGCGCTCGGCGGCGGGGGCCGCCTCGATGTTCTCGGCGCGGATGCCGACCAGCACCTCCTGATTCAGGCGGCTCGCGAGCGCCGGCGGCGCCGGCAGGTGGTGTCCGCCAATCGTGACATGGACCGGATCGGCCCCTTCACGAGCGAGCGTACCCCTCAGGAAGTTCATCGGCGGGGAGCCGAGGAAGCCGCCGACGAACTCGGTCGCCGGGTGCTCGTAAACCTCCATCGGCGTGCCGCACTGGATGATCCGGCCCTGACGCATCACCGCGATCCGGTCGCCGAGGCTCATCGCCTCGACCTGATCGTGGGTGACGTAGATCGTCGTCGTGTTCAGCTCGGCGACGAGGCGCTTGAGCTCGGCCCGGAAGTTGAGCCGCAACAAGGCGTCGAGGTTCGAGAGCGGCTCATCCATCAGAAGGACCGACGGCCGCATCACGATCGCACGGGCGACAGCCACGCGCTGACGTTGCCCGCCGGAGAGCTGCGCCGAGTAGCGATCGAGATAGGGCGTGAGCTCGACGAGCCCGGCCGCTTCCTCGACGCGTTGCCGGATCTCGGCCTTGCTCGCCTTCTGCATCTTGAGCCCGAAGCCGATATTGTCGAAGACCTTGAGATGCGGAAACACGGCGTAGCTCTGAAAGACCATCGCGATGTCGCGTTTGCGGGGCGGCAGATCAGTGACATCGCGGTTGCCGATCACGACGCGGCCAGCCTCCGGGTACTCGAGCCCGGCGATCATCCGCATGATGGTGGTCTTGCCGCAGCCGCTTGGGCCAAGCAACACCATGAACTCCTGATCCTCGATCGTGAGGTTGACATCATCGACGGCGCGCACGCTCTTGTCGAAGATCTTGGTGACGCCCCGGAGTTGAATCTCAGCCATGCGTTCTCCAACGGAAATGGCGCGACACGGCGACATGGCTGCCGGAGTGTTCGCTCGATGCCGGTGTGATCGTCACGCCCGACGGGGCCCGCTCCCGGCAGCTCATCATCGCGACACCCGACCCCAGAGCCCGAGCAGATAGCGCCGGATCACGAAGATGAAAACCAGCGACGGTGCCATCAGGAACCAGGCCGCGGCGAACCGGAAGTGCGGTGGCGATTGCGTCAGCACCGAGAGCACCTGGGCCGGAAGGGTACGCTCCTGAAGGGTCAGGATCACCGCTGCGAAGACCTCGTTCCAGGAGAGCACAAAGGTGAAGATCGAGGCCGCCGCAAGTCCTGGCAACGCCAGCGGCATCACCACCCGCAGGAACGCCTGGAGCGGCGTGCAGCCGAGCGTCAGGGCCGCCTCTTCGAGATCGTGGGGCACACTGATGAAAATGCTGCTCGTGATCAGGATCGTGAACGGCATCGCCAGCGCGGTATGCATGAAGGCGACCGCCCAGATACTGTCGTAAATACCCCAGTTGATGAACGTCACCGCCAGCGGGATCGAGAGAATCACGATCGGGAACGCCCGCGTCGAAAGGATCATCAGCCGGTACGGGTCGCGCCCCCGGAACACGAACCGCGCCAGCGCGTAGCCGGCCGGTGCCCCGATCAAGGTCGAGAGCACGAGCGTGATCACGGCGACGAGCACGCTGTTCCAGAGCGACCCCAGAACCCCCGCCGAGTTGACGAAAAAGCTCATCGACTCGGCGGAGAACTCGCGAGGGATGAGATGCTTGGGGTACTCGCGGACGACCTCGCGCGGGCTGAAGGCGGTGATGGTGATCAGATAGATCGGCGCCAGCACCCAGGCCGCGAACAGGACGGCCATCCCGTAGAGCGCGACGCGGCCCAGGATCCATCGCCGCCGCCGGGAGCGCCGCTCGGCCAGGCTCTCGCTGCTGTCGACCCAGTCGGTACGTGAGGGTGCGGTCAGGTCGCTCACAGGGTCTGCTCCTCACGCACCGGGACCAGCCACAGGAACAAAAGGGTGCTCAGGATCGAGAGGATCAGGATCAGCGATGCATAGGCGGCCGCGACGTGGGGATCGCGGTAATCCTGGTACCAGCGATAGCCCTCCGCCGAGAGCACCGTGATCGTCTGGCCGGCAAGCGCGATCACGACCGCGAACGCCTGGAACGCGAGGATCGTCCGCAGGATCAGGGCAACCTGGAGACTCGGCCGGATCAGCGGTAGGATCACGCGGGTCACCTTTTGCCAGAAGGTCGCGCCGAACACATCGGCGGCTTCCAGGTAATCGCGCGGGATGCCCTGCAAACCGGCGACGAGGATAACCATGATGATCGACGTGGCCCGCCAGGCCTCGGCGAGGACGATCGCAAAGATCAGCCAGCCCTGGTTTTCGTAGCTGAGGAAAATGAAGGGGCGGTCGATGAAACCGAGCCCCTCCAGCACGCTGTTCAGCCACCCCTGCTGGGTAAAGACGGCGTACCAGATGATCCCGGCGGCGAGGTCGCTGATCCCCAACGGCACCGCGTAAATGTAGAGCCAGAGTCCGGAGAATCTGAGCCTGGCGTTGATCACCAGCGCCATCCCCATCGCCAGCACGAACTGGACGGGAATGATCACGACGATCAGGATCAGCGTCGTCAGCAGCGCATCGGAAAACGCCGCGTCGTTGATCATCGTTCGCCAGGAATCGAGTGACCATTGATTGTCCCGATTCTGGAAGGCGAGACCGAATGCCTGGAACATCGGGACCGCGAAGAACACGGCGAGATAGACCAACGACGGCACGAGCAGGATGTAGGGCGTCCAGGACATCCGTCGCTTCACGCGCGCTCCCTCTCCCCACCACGGACATGGGCGCATTTCGCCGAGCCGGTCATGTCTCGCACCCGGGGCCGTCCCGGTAACCGGCACGCGACACCGGTGAGCGGTGACTGGTGCGGCTGCGTCGCACCAGTCACCAGTGATCAATCCGCCGTTTCGAATCATGCGGACGGTGGCGTGGAGGTTGGCCGGGCCGGCTGTCGGCGGCGGACGACCCCTGTGGCCGCTCCTGCGAAACAACCCGTCCTTCCCTGGAGGCGGGCGTCGGCCTCACTCGGGCCTCAACCGACCGTGCAGGTGCCCTCGCTCTCCGGGTCCGGGCTCCAGCATGGGGCCTGGGCGGTGTCGAGCACCGCCTGGAGATTGGCCTTCTGGGCATTCAATACCGTCTGCGTATCCTCTCCATCGATCACGATGCTGGTCAGGGAGTCGCGGAACACCTTGTTGTAGGCGCCGCTCTGATCGCCCAGCCCAACGGGCAGGAGCGATGTCAGGCTGGCCTCGTCGGCGGTCGTCGCCGCAACGGCGTCGGCTTCCTTCTGGGTGCCGGCATTGAGATCCGCTGGCAACTCGACCGCGACGACCGGGAAGAACGCCACTTCCTGAAGCGTCAGGGTCTGCGTTTCGGGTGTCGTCAGGAAGTCGATCAGGGCCTTCGCGCCCTCGGCATCGGGGGCGGTCTTCGGGATCGCGAGACCCGCCAGCGCCGGCATGTTGCCGAGCCCCTTCGGCCCGCGGGGAGCAGGGAAGGTGATGAAATCGTCCGGCGTCTCGGTCAGGGCGTTGATCAGGCGCGCGGTGTGATCCCAGGCGACCAGCACCTCGCCGGAAAGCAGGGGATCGTCCATGTTGGAATACGTCAGTGCCTGCGGGTTGGTCGTCGCCCAGGCGCCCTT
>CADCWJ010000862.1 GCA_902806365.1 uncultured Thermomicrobiales bacterium | reverse complement strand
TCCTTTCCTCGAAGATCGTCAAGGACGCGACGCTGAAGGTCTATCCCGGTGCTCCCCATGGCCTGCCGAGCACCCACAAGGACCAGGTGAATGCCGACCTGCTGGCCTTCCTGAAGGCATAGGCGAGGTTGGCGATTGCTTCCTCCCCCGTGCTGCCCATTGCCCGACCATCCTGCCTCGCTCGGTGTGGCCCAACGGTCTGGCGGTCCTGAGCGAGATTGTGTCAGAAGGAGAGCACCATGAATTCGGGGTCTACCCTCACTCATCTCCCGCCGCTTGGCGGGCACATTCACGACGAGGTCGGACGGGAACTCCAGGCCACGCTGGTTGAGCTCCTCGACCTCTCGCTGGTGGGCAAGCAACTTCACTGGAGCGTCGTCGGCCCTCAGTTCCGTTCCCTCCACGAGTTGCTCGACGAATTGGTCGACTCCTGGCGCGAGCTGGCGGACGTCGTCGCGGAACGCGCCGTCGCGATCGGGTATTGGCCGGATGGCCAGGCTGACGCAATCGTGGCCGGCCAGGACGTCGCTCCGGTCAAGCGTGGCCCGATCGAGGATCAGGATGTGGTGCGGCAGGTTGCCCGCCGGCTCGCCGACACAGACGAGCGCATTCGTGTCCGGATGGATCGTCTCGCTGATCTGGACGTGGCGTCACAGGATGTCCTGGTAGGGGTTGTCCGCGAACTCGAGAAACAGCTCTGGATGGTCCGGGCCCAACTGCCACACGGAACGAGGTAGTAAGCCGGGGACGGAGTGACTCCGGATCCAGGGCATGAGAATCGGCACAACGCCCGGCAAACGCGACGGCATTACCCCGGCGGAAAGGTGGCCGGCGCGCTCCACGGACACGCTGTCGAGCCGCTGCCTGATACGCCGGTGTCCTGGGTCCAGTCGATTCCCTGATGTGGACCAGTTTTACCGGTACAGGACCGCATCCTCTGTACTCGGGCGGCGACCAGGATGAACTGGTGAGGTCACGAACAGCATGACCGAATGCCATTCCATCACCTGGGTACCCGTTGGTGGCGGATCTCGCCTGCGACATGCCTCCAGACTGGTTGCTTTTGCCCTCGGAAGCTCCCGGTTGCCCCTCTGCACCGGATGGTCCATATCCGAGTTCAGCGTAGTTGGCACTGTGCCTGGAAAGACGTGGGGAAGAAGCCATGGGAACCGGAAACTCGGGTACCGCAGTGACCACGGCCCTGCCACGGCTTGAACCGCTGCGATACATCCGCACCGATGTACTGGAGGTTTCGTATTTCGAAGCTGGCCCACCCGACGGTGCCGTCGCACTGCTCCTTCACGGTTTTCCGTACGACATCCACACCTACATCGATGTGATTCCGCGTCTCGCAGAGGCCGGCTATCGCGTCATCGCTCCCTACCTCCGCGGGCATGGCCCCACCCGCTTCCTCGATGGCGCCACCCCGCGCTCGGGACAGCAGGCAGCCATCGGCGCCGATGTGATTGCCTTGATGGACGCGCTTGCCATTCCTCGCGCGATATTCGCCGGCCATGATTGGGGCGGGCGCGCAGCCTGTGTCGCCGCAGCGTTGTGGCCCGAGCGTTGTGCGGGCATCGTCTCCGTCAACAGCTACCTGATCCAGGACATCAGCAGCGCCATGACGCCTATCCGGCCCAATCTCGAAGCCGGGCTCTGGTACTTCTACTACTTCCTCACAGAGCGTGGCCGCGCCGGACTTACGGCGAACAGTGTCGAGATCGCGAGAGTGATCTGGCTGCGCAACTCTCCGAGCTGGCAATTCGACGACGCGATGCTCCAGCGCGCCGCCGTGGCCTTCAACAATCCGGACTACGTCGACGTCGTGCTTCACTCGTACCAGCATCGACTCGGATTCGCGCCTGGCTACCCGCCGTACGACGAGATCGAGAAAAGGCTCGCTGCCCAGCCGCCGATCACCGTCCCGGCCGTCACGTTGGACGGCCTGGCCGATGGCAACTTCCCGGCAACGGACGGCAGCCCGTCCGCGCGTCACTTCACCGGGCCGCGCGTTCACCACCAGGTGCCGAACGCCGGTCACAACCTTCCCCAGGAGGCTCCAGACCCGTTCGCCAACGCCATTCTGGAACTGGCACACCTTCGATCGTGATCCAGCGGAGCGTGAAACTCCTTACCCGGTCGGCGAGGGAGAGACGCACAGCGAGACGCCAATGGACGTCTCGACGAAATCGCCAGTCTCGAACAGCCGATGTCCGGATCGTTCGCCTTCCCTTTACAAGTCCAGCAACTATGGGTAACGCGGATCGTTTCAGGCACGACAGGATTCCGGAGAACGAGAAGGTGGGATGACAGTCAACCTGGACGAGTACCGCCGCATGTCGTCCGTGGTGCTCAGTGACGATCACATCGCGCAGTTGCGGCCTTATGGCCGGATCCATGCAACCAGAGCCGGTGAGGTGCTCTTCGCGACAGGTGACGCGGAGTACCCGCTCGTCGTCATCCTCTCCGGGCGAACCGAGATTCTCGATCGATCCGATGGTGTGGATACCGTCATCGCCTCCAGCGGCCGGGGCGAGTTCGACGGTGAGATAAGTCTCCTGAACGGGCAGACCCTGTTCGCCACCTGCGTTGTCCGCGAACCCGGAGAGGTCCTCCTCGTGTCGCGGGCCGCTGTCCAGGAAGTGATCGCGACGATCCCGACGCTGGGCGATGTGCTGGTCACGACCTTTGCCGCTCGGCGCGAATTGCTGATGATGACGGCAGCACCGACATTGACGCTGATTGGTCCGGAAACCTCTCAGTCCATTGAGCGCTTGCAGGCGTTCAGCGCACGCAACCGTCTTCCGTACCGCTGGCTCGATCCGGGGAATCCGGCTGCCGTTGCCCTCATCGAACGATTCGGGGCGAAGGAAAGCGCCAGTGTCTGGGTTGCCGTCCGGGGACAGGAGTTGTTGGCTGATCCAAGTCCTTTGCAGGTCGCGAGGTCGATCGGCCTGGATCTCACCGTGCGCCAGGACGCTCCCGCCGATCTTGTTGTCATTGGAGCGGGACCCGCCGGACTCTCGGCCGCGGTCTACAGTGCGTCGGAAGGGTTATCGACGATCGTCGTTGACGACGTGGGCATTGGTGGCCAGGCCGGATCCTCCTCCCGGATCGAGAACTATCTGGGTTTCCCCACCGGAATCTCCGGAGGCGATCTGGCGTTTCGCGCGGAGGTTCAGGCCCTTAAGTTCGGTGCCCGTGTGACCGTTCCGCGAGAAGTGACCTCGCTCGGTCGCGGGGATGGATTGTTCCTGATTCGCCTCAACGAC
>CADCWJ010000861.1 GCA_902806365.1 uncultured Thermomicrobiales bacterium | reverse complement strand
TGCAGGACGAGGTACCCGTCCTGGATATCGTCAACCTTGCCGATCTTCTGGCCGTCTGAACCGTAGACATCGGTCCCTGGCTGAACGATCCATTCCTGGTCCATGTGTGACCTCCTGTGTGCCAGTCCATCAGTTATGACGATCATCAGGTCTGGCGAATATTGCGTCTCTGGAGTAACCCGGTACGGCAGACGCACGGGTAGTGCCAACAGTGAGAACCGGGAACTATGTACCCAAACACGTCGAGACCGGAAATGACAGATCCGATACTGTTCAGGTACCGTCCAGAGTGGATTCCGTGTAGCTGGCGCAACGAACGGCGCTATCAGGCTGGAAGGGACTCCGGACCACGCGCATCACGTTCCGTGCATCCCGGTCAATGCCCGGGCAGACCCGGCGAAGCGATCGGCACCCGGACGGTCCACTGGACAGGCTGTTCCCGGATCACAGGGATTCTCTAAACCTATACCGTCGTGGCTTCAGACCAGCGGAGAGTAGGAGATCGGTTCACCCTGGCCGTTCCGGGAGCGCCTTGCCCGGCGGCGTGGAGCGCCTGTGCGAGCCGGGAGATCCCGGTCTCGATGTCCCCGGCGGGACGCCCACGACGTCGGTCTTCCCGATCCTGCGTAGGAGGCCAGGCCCGAGGCCGCCCGGTTCCGCCCGGTTCCGCACAGTGGGGCACCGTCGCTCCGCGATCCCCGGAATGGCCGACGGGAACGGTTCCGGTTCAGAACGCGAAGCGGGAGAAGTACCCCTCGATCGCGTCGACGAATGCGTCGGCGATCATCTCGTTGGCGTTGGCCGAGCGCAGGAACGCGATGTCGTCGAGATTGGTGATGAACAGCGACTCCATGATCGCCCCGGGCATCTGGCTGGGGGTGAGCTCGCCGGGGATCGCCGGGCCGGTCAGCAGCATGTTGTGGGCGAGGGTCGGGTCGCTGTCGTCGACCGAGTACGTCCCGTCGTCCTTGGCGCCCCGGTTCTCCGGCGTGTAGCCCTCGGCCGCCAGCCGCTCGCCGATCGACTCCACCCCGAGCTGAGCGAAGACTTCGCTCTGGACCCCGAACGGCCGGTCCGCGGTGTACCAGCTCTCGTAGCCCGAGGGATTGCTCGTGTCGTACCCGTTGAGATGGACCGAGATCAGCAGGTCGGCGTTGGACCGGTTGCAGA
>CADCWJ010000860.1 GCA_902806365.1 uncultured Thermomicrobiales bacterium | reverse complement strand
GCTGCCGCCGATCACGGCCAGCCGGGCAACGACTACACTGACTGTTATATCCTCTATTACTCAATTCCCAAGGCTTCCAACTTCTACGCCGATTCCACCGCATCCCCTGCAGGCAACTTTGGATGGTGCTACTTCACAACTGCGGAAGTCGTAATCGAGGTCGAAACGTCTCACGGCTTCACTCGTGACGTGACGTTCACCGCTGGAAGCATTTACATTACCTGGGATTACCGCATATACAGTGACCACACCTACGTAGACACGAGAGAAAAGATCGTCGGTGCGTGCTATAACCCCGAGGGCGTCGCATTGCCGACCAGCGCAGTGGAACGCAATCCGAACTGCGCACTCCCTGCCTAGGTAACCGGTCGCTTTCGACCAACCCGTTCATGGGCCCCCAGGTGTCGCGAGGGGGCACCATCCGCCACGATAGATTCAGTCGCGGCCCCGGCGTCATGTCGGGGCCGTTGTCGTGCTCTTTCGCCCGCGCGAGAGACTTACGGGACTGCATGGGGTCACGGCTCCCAGATCGAGACTGTCCCGCTTTGGGGGAGCGCGTCGCCGTTCATGGAGGCATCGCGACGCCAGCTCTCCGGGAACTCCAACGGGTGCCACTTCCGAACGATAGAGGTGGCATTCGTCCACACGAAGCACATCGTCCCGAGCGACTCAGGGCCCTCCGGGTTCCGATTCCGGGCCAGAGGCTCCCGGTTCCATGCAGGCGTTGCGCCGCCCAAAGGCTGCACGAGAGCCACGGATGCCTGCATTTGGGCGACGATCAACGCCACCCTATGCGCCGGTTCATCGGGCTTGCCCGTATTCGCTCAGTTCCCCGAGCCGTAGGGAGCGGTGAACACTTCGGGAATGGCCCTCAGTATCACGTATCACGAGCAGGGAGGTTGTAATCACCCGGAAAACCGCGGCGGGCCTTCGTGAAGGGGTCCCCACCATGTGCTCACAATCAGCGACCTCGCGGCGACGCGGTACGCCCTGATCGACGTGCGAGCTGGCAAGAAGGGAGTGCCCCGCGGAGTGGTGGGATCTGAGGGTTTATTTTCGACGCCTGCGCGCCGCTATCGACCGAGGCGGCGGTGTCAATATCGCTGGTCGGGTTAAGTTGGGGCATGGATGGGCGGCACCAGATCGGGCATTTGGTCGCGTCAAGCGTCACCCGAGGCCGAGCCGTCGGCAGGCTCCATCACCGTCGTTATACGGCGCGTCGTCCTTGGCGTTCAGGCGTGGGGCGCGTGTTCGATATTGATTACGGCGGAGATCCAGCGCTCGTTGCTGGGAAACCGCCAAGCGTGGAGCCCAGCCGAACGCGAGTTCATGCCCCACTGACGATCACCATTTCGTTGCCTTCGGGGTCGGCGATCCGCCAGCGACCCTCCGACTCGTCAAGGAGCCGGCCACCGGCTGCGACGGTTGTGGCGAGGCGCGCCTGCGCGAGGTCCGACGGCACAGCAAGCTCGAAGTGAATGCGGTTGCGCTGCCGGCGCCGCTCCGTGTCCGAAGTGTCGATTTCTTGGAACGCCAGCACCGGGTTCAGCCGCCGCGGATCGTGGATGTCGCTGACCCCGGCTCGCCGGTCGTGGGCGTATCCGAGTGCGGCGACCCAGAACGCGCGGACCGCGGCGACGTCGGCGGCGTCGAGGAAGAGCTGAGCGAAGCGCGGTAGTCCCGGGTCCGCAATGGCCCCGAGTTCGCGGGCAGCGGTCTGGAGATTTCCGGCGAGGTCGGTGAAGTCGAGCTCGAGGCCATGGGCATCGTCCTCCCACTGGTCCTTACCGCTGTCGATGATCACGAGCCCAGGGCGCAGGTCGACCAGCAGCGGAAAACCCGCGTCGTCGGCCAGCGCCGCTGCCGCGGCGGCCAAGTCACGCTGCTGCGTCGGCGAGGTGATGCGGTAGCACGCCATCGCGCTGAACACCGCCTCCCAGTCGGCCGTCCCAATCCTTTCACCGAACGCCGCGCCCGGCACCAGGTCGACCTCGTTGCCGTCGGGGTCGGTGTGACAGACCCCGAACGGTCCCGATGCCTCACCAAGATTCGCCTGCTCGACCGCCGCGGCCGGCCGCACCACGTCGAGGTGGATGCGGTTCCGCAACGGCCGTGGCTCGGTCGACTGCCGGATCCGTAT
>CADCWJ010000859.1 GCA_902806365.1 uncultured Thermomicrobiales bacterium | reverse complement strand
TCCGGTGACGGGGTACCGGCATTACCGAGAGAGCCAGTTGGTCGATGCCCGGCTGATCGCCCGCCTGCGCAAGCTCGACATGCCGCTAGCGGACGTTGCTACTCTGCTCGCGGTCACCAGGGAGTGTCGTGGCGACGTGCTGGTGGCCTGGTGGGATGCGGTGGAGCGGCGCCTGGCGGCACAGCGGGAACTGCTGGTTCACCTCCTCATCGAGCTCTCCGGCAGGGAAAGGAACTTCGAGATGTACGAGATCCAGGAGCGCGATATCCCCGAACAGCTCATGCCCACCGAACAGCGGCATACCACGGTCGATGGCCTTGAGGAGTGGATGGGCGCAACCATTGGCCGGATGTGGGAGATCGGCCCCCACTTTGGCGGCATCACCGGGCCGGTCCTCGCCATCTACCATGGCGAGGTCAACGAGGATAGCGACGGGCCGGTCGAGGTCTGTGCCCCGATCAATCCGGACGAGGCGGGCAAGCCCGACGTGCCGACCCGGATCGAGCCGGCCCATCGCGAGGCCTACACGCGCATCCGCAAGTCCCAGGTCGAGTTCCCCCAGATCCTCGACGCCTACGATGCGGTCGACCAGTGGATCAAAAAGAACGGGAAGACGATGACTGGCTCACCGCGGGAGGTCTACTTCGCCGATTTCATGAACGCCGGACCGAACGACGAAGTCGTCGACATCGCCTTCCCGATCGCGTAGCGACCGGATGCGGGGCCGATCCGGCCCCGCATCCGCACTCGTCCAGCGTCCAACGAATGCGGTGGTCCAAACGGGAGCCGACGTCTCGCACTGGATCGCCGGGAGGGAGGCAGCATGAAGACGACCCAACCAGCCGAACTAAGCTGGGGCGAACGACTCGCGGCGTCGAACGAACTCGACATCCGGACGGTTCCCGAGGGTCGGCGCGGGCTGGTTCCCGGCCGGACGATGCTCTATCCCTCCGCCCGGTTGGTGAATGAGGCCATTCGGGCCATTCCCGCGGGGCAGACGGTGACGCCCAAGGAACTGCGGGTCACGCTGGCGACCCGGCACGGGGCGGACTACACCTGTCCGGTCACGACGGCGCGAATGCTGCTGATCGTCGCCGAAGCCGCCCATGAGGCGCACACGCACGGCTCGCCGGTCGCGGACGTCACGCCGGTCTGGCGCGTAATCGACGGGACGGGCTCGTTTCCGAAGCGGCTATCGTTCGATCTCGGCGCCTACCTCAACCGGCGGAACGCTGAACGTGCGGCACGCTGACGTCGGAACCACACCATGCGACGACCGGCCCGGAGTAATCCCGGGCCGGTCGTCGTTCGGATACCGTATGCAGCCGACCAAGAAGATTCCTACCAGAGCATCGTTGCGCGACGGGGATGGCACGAGCCATCCCGGGGCACGTCTCGATCGTCTGCGATGCAGCTGCCCGGACGATCTTCGAAAGTTCCTCAACAGGCGATTCCGAAGGAATCAATGGGCCGCATTCGCTCAATTGCTTCGCAATTGCCTGTTGGGGGATGCGGCCCATCGCTTCGCTCCTGAATGAAAAGGCTTGAGGGACGCAAGACGAATCGGCTGGGTGGTCAACCCGGAGGCGAGCGAAATCTGATCGGTGACACCCAGTCGGACGAATGTGAGCCCGTTGGCTACACGTACTCGCCAAGCCAGGCCAGGGTGTCGTCCCAGGCAACCAGCGCCTGCTCCTCGTTGTAGCGCGGCCCGGTGTCGTTGTGGAAGGCGTGCTGCGTGCCGGGGTAGACGTTGATCCGGAATGTTGTTCCCGCCTCGGTCAAGGCCGCCTCGAGCTCGTCCCGACCCTCGTTCGCGAAGTCGCCTGAATCCTCGGCGTAGACGCCCAGAACCGCAGCCCGGATGTTGGGGACGTCTTCCAGGGGCGGGGGAGGTCCGTAGAAGGGAACGGCGGCCCGGAGTTCGGGGGTGGCCGTGGCGGTGCGCCAGGTGATGCCCCCGCCGAAGCAGAAGCCGATCATCCCGATCCGGGTGATATCGACGCCCTCGACCGTCCCGTAATGGGTGATCGCCGCCTGGAAGTCGCCGACGTGACGAGCCGGGTCGACGTTGCTGAGGATCGCCGGAACCTCGTCCGTGGAGTTGGACGCCGTGCCGCCTTCGCGGCTGACGAGGTCCGGCGCGACAGCGACATAGCCGGCTACGGCCAGGCGCCGGGCGACATCCCGGATGTGATCGGTCAGCCCCCGATTCTCGTGGCAGACCAGGATCAGCGGCAGCCCACCTCCGCTGGCAACGGGAGATGCTTCCGGGGAGGCCGCAACCGGTGTCGCGTCGCCGGAGGGGAAGACTTCGTAGGCGGTGATCGCGGCGCCATCGCTGTCATAACTGATCTCGGTCGCGCGGATAGCCGGATCGTTCTCCGGAACCGAACGTGAGCTCAGGGGCGTGGGCGATGCCTGCCGGAGAAATTTCGTGGGTTCGCTGGCGTCGGCGGCGCGGACGCCGAGGGTGGTCAGCATCGTCGCCGCGGCGGCGACCCCTCCGGTGATGTGGAGGACACGCGCGACCATGTCGCGGCGGGACATCAGGCCGTCGTTGTAGTCATCGACGAATTCGTGGACCAGATAGTTCTGGAACTGGTTCAACTCGCGCATGAATCTGTCCCTTTCCGCTGATACAGGAGGTGACGGGCAGCGTGGGAAAAGTACCCACCTCTCGGCTATACGACGTTTCTGCTTCCATCAGATGTCGGCCATCGTACGATCGCGCGGCTCATTGGCTTGGAATCCCTGTGAACCGTGTCGACCGGGCCGGGGACAGGTGAACCCGGATGGCAGGCGTAGCGTGACCGCACCCGTGGCGCGGC
>CADCWJ010000858.1 GCA_902806365.1 uncultured Thermomicrobiales bacterium | reverse complement strand
TACTCCTGGCGGTGGTCCTCGATGAGCACCTGGGCTTCCTTGAGCGTCTGGAACACCTCTCGGTCGAGGAACTCGTCTCGGAACCGGCTGTTGAACGACTCGCTAGTCGCCGTCGGGAAAGTACCCATTTCTTCGGAACCCTCGGCGGGATAATCCGCGACCTGACCACTCGCTCGCCTCGCCGGGTCGCATTCCTACCGGCTCCGACCGAATTCCACTGGCCAACACATCACATTCACCGAGACTGTTGCGCACCCGCACTACTCCACGACGCTGACGCCGCGGGTCCTCTCGATCTTTGACCGGTTACGACCGACTCAGGCCGCCTTGCGACCTCGCCGGGATTGACCCGCTACACACTTCGGGTCCGCGCGGCTGATCAGCACCTTGCCCAGCACATGAAGATTCCGACCCAGCACACCCAGACCCACATAGCGGCAATAGCCGCCGAACGTGTGATCGCGGCAGCGGTCCTGACCGTTGCCCGACTGCAACGCTCCGATCGCCGACTCCACTCCCGCATGCCGGCGTCGGGCCTCGCGGAATTCCGCCGTCGCCTCACGCTCCTGCTGTGCGGCCTGGACCTGTCCCGGCTTGGGCAGGCACGTTTGGGCCACCAGCTTCACCAGCTCGGCCTGATTCTCGGGGGAGTGGAACCCGCGGTCGAACGATGCGCTGCGGATCCGGCCATCGAGCCGCTGCTGCACTTGCTTCATTTCACCCACGACGACTTCGCGGTCCTCGGCGCCGCGCGGCAGGACCGCGTAGTGGCACACGAAGCCCGCGCCATCCTCGACGATCAGGACGCGGTGGCCGAACTCGACCGGCTGGGGGACCTTGCCCCGCTTGATCAGCTGGGTCTCCGGCTCGAAGAGGCTGAAGAGCTTCTCGTCATTGGCGACTGTCTCCTCGGCGAGTACACGCCTTCGCGCCTGATTACAGGCATGAATCGTCATGTCCAGAGAATCGAGTAACTTGGTCCTGAGGTCTTCCACCGCCTTCGCCGCGGGGCCAAGGCCGATCGAGATCAGGGTGGGATCGAGCAACGCGCTCGCCCGGGCGATGATCCGGTCGGCGCCGTCCAGGAGTTCCCGGTAGGCGGCCTGGAGCCGCTTGCGGAAGTCACGCCCCTTTCCCGCGGCGATCCGGTTGATGGTGCGGAGACGCGACTTCACAAGCTGGCGGAGGTGGCCGTGCTGACGCCAGCCGGCCTGACCCAGGAGGCCGGCCAGGCGTCGGGACGTGCGGATGATGATGCGCAAGCCGTCGCCGATGAGGCCGGAATCGGTGGGATAGTGGATGTCGGCGGCGACCACGAAGGAATCGCACCGGACCGTGTGGGCGGCGTCGGGGATGAGGCGATGCCCCTCGGCGACGATCAGGTGGTTGAGCCGCTCGATGGTGTCGGTGGAGAGCTGAGTGATGTTGTCGCGGAGGCATCGCCAGTCGAACGTCTGGTCGTCGCACCAACCGTCGATGCCCATGATTCGTCGCAGGGAGCGATGCTCCTCGGCGAGGTTCTGCAACCGATCGTAGTTGAGGTCGCAACCGAGGCGGACCGCCCCCAGGACAAGGATCGACCAGTAGGTCATTCCCGGGCGGCCCTGGTCGGCACGGGTGATCCCATTGACGTCCTGGGCGACGGCCTCGAGCAGCTCGTCGCGGAGTTCCGGGCGGCCGTAGATGTGCTGCAGGGCCCGGAGGATGGGGATGATCTCATCGCGGCAGTCGATGTTGAGCCGGACATCGGGGACGACGGGGCAATCCAACCGGAGTTGGGGGTCGAAGGCCCTGCGCATCGGTCGGCTCCTCGAAGATTTCCTGGCCCGGGTTGCAGGAACGGCGGATTTCTCGGTGAAACCCTTCAAGGAGCTTACGATCTTCGAGGAGCCTCTCTGCCGAAAATCAGGGGAAAAACGAGATTCAAACACGTTTTCCGACGGCCACTAGCCAGTTGTTGGCGGCGACGGCGGTCTGGATCAGG
>CADCWJ010000857.1 GCA_902806365.1 uncultured Thermomicrobiales bacterium | reverse complement strand
GCAACCTCGCAGACGAGTAGGGGCAACACCGGCCGGCAGGATCGGCCCAGGCATGTCGCGGGAAGCCCCGGAATCCCCACGAGCGACACCACGAACCCAACATATAGGAGACCGCCACTCCGGCTGTATGCGCGATCGCGCGCGTTATTCCAGCGTCGAGACCACCGATGAAATGGGGCCAGCCCCTGTCTCGACTGCCTCGTGGACCACCCGGGCCAGATGATCGATGTCAAACGGCTTGAGCACCACCCGGATTCCCATCTCATACAGGTGCTCCTGCAAGTCCCTGGCTTGCTGCACGGCAGCGGTGCAGAGGATGAGGGGAATGTGCCGGGTGTGTGGGTTCATGGTGAGTAGCATCAGAAAGACCCACTCGTCGTCGGACGACGTCCACATGTAGTCGATGATGATCACATTCGGGGCCAGCTGCGCGATCTTGTCAAGATCCTTCTCGAGGCGGGAGTGGGTGGTGACCCTGAACCCTTCGTCCTCGAGGAGGTTTTTCATCAGCGCGAGGATTTCCGGCGAATGGTTGATACACAGGATGTGAGGTTGCTGGCCGTCGGCGTTCATGGGTGCTTTCTGGGGGCATCTACGGAAAACCGGAGAGGTCCACGTAATGCAGGCGCTCCCCAAAAGGCGGCTACACCGTTTCGTCCTGCCAGGGCGCAGGAAAATCATATGTCGCTCACAGTCGCATGCACCGGGCCACGGCTGAGGCCAGCAGGGAGTCCCAAGGCTGTCGAGACGGTACGGGGATGTGCCGGGATCGGCCAGCGGGGCCCAGACCCGCTACTGGACGCTCGCAAAGGTGGGCTCGGTGAAGTGCGGCTAAGCAGGCAGAACAATGGGACGAAAGCCGGAGTGGCGACAAGGCGTTCATCGCAACACCGGGCAGCGGCCGACAAGAGTTCCGTAGCGCTCACGGCAGCCTATCCCTATGGTGATTGTCGTCGAACCATTGGCGCAAAGATCATCCCGGCTTAACGCTGCCGAGGTCGGCGTAGGCTACGGTGGAGGGGTCACTCCAGCGACGGGCGCCGGCAGGGTGCCCGCGATGTTCAGCGAAGAGGAGCCAGGGATGGATCGCGCAGCCTTCGAACGATTGTTGAAACGACGATCATCACGTCGCGCGGCGCTCGGCGCGGGTGCGGTCGGCGGGGCCGGCATCATCGGGATGAGCTTTGCAGGTGGACCGACCCGCTTGTGGGCACGCCAGGCCACGCCCGCCGGTGGCACGCCCCAGGCGAGCCCGGCCGCGTCGCCCGTTGCATCGCCGGTCGCTACCGAGTCCTCGACGCTGCTTCGCCCGTCCGCCCGGTTCGGCGCCTACCCCTTTCAGCTCGGCGTCGCCTCGGGCGATCCCGCCGCCAACAGCGTCGTGCTCTGGACCCGCCTCGCGCCATCCCCGATCGACGGCGGCGGGATGGACGGGATGCCTTACGACGTCGCCTGGGAAGTCGCGAACGACGAAACCTTTGGCAACATCGTCCAGCGCGGGATTGCGGTCGCCGATCCCAATCTCGCCCACAGTGTCCACGTCGACGTGACGGGGCTCGAGCCGGCCCGCGAATACTTCTACCGCTTCATGGCCGGCGGCGAAGTAAGCCAGACCGGGCGCACCAAAACGGCCCCGGCGGCGGGCCAGGCGGTCGATGCCCTCCGCCTCGGGATCGCCTCCTGCTCCAACTACGAGCACGGCTATTTCATCGGCTACCGCGAGATGGCCAACCAGCGCCTCGACCTGATCCTCCACCTGGGAGACTACATCTACGAGTACGAGGCCAACGACTACCAGGTTCGCGAGCCGGAGAACCTTCGCCTCGTCCCGGACGACGAGACCGTTACCCTCTCCGGCTACCGCAACCGCTACGCGCTGTACCGCACCGATCCCGACCTCCAGGCCGCGCATGCCTCCGCCCCGTTCTCGGTGACGTGGGACGACCACGAGGTCGACAACAACTACGCCGACGAGATCTCCGAAGAGCAGGTTTCGGTCGATGTGTTCCGGCAGCGCCGGGCCGACGCCTACCAGGCCTACTACGAGCACATGCCGCTACGCCCATCCTCCCTGCCGGTCGGACCCGACCTGACGCTCTACCGCAAGTTGCATTACGGCGACCTGCTGAGCATCAACGTGCTCGACACGCGGCAGTACCGGTCGGACCAGCCGGCGGGCGATGGCACCTTTCCGCGAAGCCCGGCCAACCTCGATCCCCGGACCACGTTGCTCGGTCCCGACCAGGAGCGGTGGCTTCTCCAGGCGCTGGACGAATCCCCCTCGATCTGGAACGTGCTCGCGCAGCAGGTGACGATGGCCGAGACGTATTTTCCACCGGCTGACGGCAGCGCGATCGAGTACTACAACGATGCGTGGAGCGGCTATCCGGTGGCTCGCTCGCGGATCCTCGACCACATCGCCCGGAATGCGATCTCCAACCCGGTCGTCCTCACCGGCGACATCCACACGTCATGGGCGGGGGACCTGCTCAGCGACTGGACGAACCCTGAATCGGCGGTGATCGGCTCCGAATACGTCTGCACCTCGATCACCGCCGGCGGTCTGGAGCCGGCCGACTTCTTTCAGGCGTACAAGGATGCCTTCCCGTACATCAAGTTCTTCGACCCGCGCCACGGTGGCTTCACCGTGGCCGAGGTCTCGGCGAACCTCTGGAAGGCGGACTACTTCGTCGTCGACAACATGGAGGATCCGGCCTCCGGCGTAACCAACATCGGCACCTTCGTGACCGAAGCCGGCACTCCGGGTGTCCAGCAAGGCTGATCAGGATCATCACGCCCGACTGGGAGGCCACAGGGGCCTCCCCTACAAATCGAGGGTGGCATCAATCCGTCGGCGTGTTGGCCCACCGCCGTGACGCCACCCGTGCCGCTTACCGGGCAGATGCCTGGAGCGACCTGGACTCACCATGCGTAGGGGAGGCCCCTGTAAGCGGCATCGGTGGCCTCCCGTTTCGGCTCGACGCCCCTATGAATTGACGTGGACTCACCATGTGGGGGAGTCGCGGTAAGCGGCATCGAAGCGAAGCGTATGCGGCACCGGATGGGCCGCATACGCTCAATCGCTCCGCGATTGCCTGTGAATGGGTCCGCCCTCGGCTCACCATGACGAATCTTCGCGCGAATGGGACAGCCAGGCTCGACGGGGCGGGTTGTGTGCCTGTACCGGGAGGCCACTTGGGCCCTCCTACGAATTGATGGGTCGCATCCGGAGCGGGGCGAAGATGGGCCAGATCTGGCTCACCTCGTCCGGTGAGATGTCGTCGTTCCGTCTTGTCATGCCGGCCCACTCTCGATCCAGCGGCGCAGGGCGAGGTGCAGGTCGCCGTTCTCCAGGGCATCGGTCGAATCCATGAACTGGTCGACCCCGCCCAGATTGCGCGGCAGCGCCATCACTCCCGGATCGGTGATGCTCGCCATCAGCGCCTCGCTGAAGCGCTCGGCATTCATTACCTGGAACGGCCGGCTCCAGAACCGGCGCGGGGTTGGGTCGAGCGGCGCGGTCAGCCCGAGGGTGTTGTGCCGCTCGGCGAGCACCCGCACCGCCGAGACGATCCCGGCCTCGCGCGCGGGCCAGGCAGTCGCGTACCGGGCGGCGTCGAGGTGCGGCCCAAGTGCGGAGGAGATCGGCAACGTCGCGAACACCGTGCCCAGCCACTTCGCGTACGGTGCGTAGCGCCGCTCCAGCAGGAACGCCAGCCGGATCACGTCGCGCGCCAGCGTCATCGTGACAATCTGCGATCCCAGGTCGTCGCCGACCTCGCCACAGCGCCCGATGAACGGCTCCAGCTGGCCGATCCGCATCCATCCTGCCGCCATCCGGTAGCGCCAGACGTCGTCTGGATACCAGCTCAGCTCGTCCCGAACGCGAGTGATCTCGCCGATCCCGTCGTGGAAGATGCGTCCCGCCGTTACCTCCAGCAGGTGATGCTCCGGCACCGTAACCCAG
>CADCWJ010000856.1 GCA_902806365.1 uncultured Thermomicrobiales bacterium | reverse complement strand
GGGTGTGCCGTCCGGCTGGATCGTGCCGAGCATCGCCAGCAGCGGACGATCGAGCAGATCGCGATGGCTCTCCGGGATCATGATCGGGATGCCTTCCCAGTGTGATCGGCAACGCGAAGCGGGTTATCCGCTGGTGACGACGCGGACCGGCTCAATCAGGAAGGTGACGCGCGTCTCTTCCGGCGTATGCCAAGGATAGACATCGACCCCCATGTAATCGTGCGCCAGCTTGTCGATCACGGCGACGCCGGTTTCCTCGCTGACGTCGGCGACACGGCCACGGACCTCGATGTAGCGCTGCCCGTTGTCGGGATCGACGGCGAGAATGGTCGCCTGTTGCCGCTCGATCAGGTTCGTGTGTTTTGGCGGCCGGCGGCGGTGTTGACGCGGACATGGCCATCCACGTAATCGGCCCAGACCGGGGTGACCTGCGGCTGACCGTCCGGCTGCACGGTGGCGAGGCTGACGATGATTGGACGGTCGAACAAGTCCTGATAAGCATCGGGAATCCGGATCAATGAAAATCTCCTCGATCGTGTGCGCATCGCATCGGGGCTGACCGTCATGGCGCGAGACTGCCAGTGCGGTCCACGCATCGATGGTACGGGAGGATCGCCTTGCGCGGCAATGGACGTACCCATCCGCTCCCTTGCACCGGTGCGATCCGGGATCATCTATAGTGACAATCTGGACTGCCGGTCCGAGGAAAACCCGGCGCCCGCGCGCCACAGTCCACGCATGGCTGGCGGTGACTGACAATGTCCCGATTCCCAGGAAGAGGTGATTCCATGATGCGCGGAGCGATGCTGTCGGTGCTGATGATCCTGCTCGGCGGTCAGGTTGCGCTGCAGGGAACGGCAATCCGGCCAGCGGGCGATCTCCACCGGGTGCAGGGTCAGTCGCCGGAGTGCGCCGGTTTGGCGGACTACGTTGAGGCGTTCAATCTCACGATCGAGGAGCATCCGGACTACTTCGAGTTCTTCATCAACGGCGACCTGGACGCCGTGCCGGAAACGGACCCCGCCGAGCTCGAAGCGCTGGTCGCGGATGGTGACGCGCTTCTGGCGGCGATGGACGATCTGGAGGTTCCGGGCACCTATCGGATCGGGCACGACGGGTTCCGCCTGCTCTTCTCGTCGGTGCGCGATTACGTGTACTTCCTGGGGCTGGACACGTCGACCGTGCCGAACGTCTTCGCCTACGAG
>CADCWJ010000855.1 GCA_902806365.1 uncultured Thermomicrobiales bacterium | reverse complement strand
TTCTGGCGGTCCTTGCCGTGCTTCTTCTGGATCTCCTTGATCCGGGGGCCGAGCTCCTGCATCGCCTTGCTGGAGCGGATCGACTTCACGGTGAAGGGCAGGAGGATGGTCTTGATGATGATCGTGAAGGCGATGATGCCCAGGCCGCCGTTCTGGAAGACATTGGCGAGGCTGTTGAGCGACCACTCCATGAAGTCGACGTACTGGTCCCAGATCGGGATCGTCGCGCCGAGGGGCAGAGTCGTGAACGCGTCCAAGAGCACGGGAAAGGGCCTCCTCCCGCCGGGAACGCTGCACCGGTCGGGGTGTGATGGGTTGGCGGGTACGGCTCCGGATCCTGTCCGCGATGCCGCGCCGCTCGATAATCGCGTTGCAAGCCGATTCGGTGATCACCGTCTGTCGCGCCGGCGCGTGGGGCAGGCGGGCGAAGGGTCGGAATGGTCGAAAGGATCTTGCCCGTTTTCGAAGGATCGTGGGCGATCGGTCCGACTGCTCGACGCCCAGGCAAGGGTGACAACCCGGCGCGGTCAAAGTCTAGCCTGATATCGGCGCACCGGCATGCGGTCTCACGCGGCCGGGCCGGAACAGGTGCGATGCGGGAACGCCGTTATTTCACGGGATCCCAGCCGCCCTTGCTGAACGGATTGCACCGCAGCAGGCGCCAGCTGGCCATCCCGCCACCTTTGATAATACCGTACTTCTCGACCGCGTCGTAGGCATATTCGGAGCAGGAGGGGTGGTACCGGCAGGCGGGTGGCAGCCCCGGCGAGATCGCCCGCTTGTAGAACCGCAGCAGCAGCAGCACCGGTGGCGTCAGCGGGCTGAACCACCAGGGCCGCACGGGCCGGATGGGCTGCATGGGTTGCTCAGGGTGACGGGAGGGAGTGGTTTCGGTCATCCGTTGATCCGTCGTTGTCGCTCCCAGCCTGGTCGCCGGGTGGTGGTGCATCGGGTAAGGCGCGCCGCGACCATCCGGTCGAGACCGGGTCGCCTGGCGCCGGAGGGGGATTGCTGCCCGGATCGGTGACGAAGAGCGAGGCGCGGGTGAAGATCCGGTGGAGCAGCGTCTGGGCGACGGTCAGGTCCGGCAGTTCATCGACGGTGCCCCGGCAGATGAACGCGATGTCGTGACCGGTCTTCAAGGAGGGATGATAGCCGCGCAGCGCCTCGCGAACCAGGCGCTTGAGCCGGTTGCGCTGCACGGACTTGCCGCAGCGCTTGCCGGCGATCACGGTGTACCGGTTCTGGGGTGGATCGAGCGTATTGGGGAGGACGCGGGCCACGAGCGGGCCTTGCGGCCAGGCCCTGCCACGAGCCCGGACCCGCCGCACATCCGCCTCTTCCCGGAGCCGGTAGTTGCGAGCGACCATGGCAGTCCTTCCGGTACGCTGCCGACCGCGTCGGGGGCGGCCCCGCCGGGCGGTCCCACGCGGAGTCTCTCCAGCGAAGCATCACGGAATGTCGGGGCAAGGGCGCGCCTTACCATCGTCATTCGAGCAGCCGCATCGAACAGCCGCGTCGGAGCTTTTCGAGGGATCTGGCGCACCCGCGCCCCGGCACCAGATCCGTTTCATGCCAGCCGATTGTGCAGGGATTCTTCGACAGGCTCTGAATGACGCCTGGGAGGGACCGCACTCCTACTTGTTCTGGGTGAACTTCTTCTCGTCGGACACCGTCAGAGCGTGTCGCCCCTTGAGGCGGCGGGCGGCAAGCACGCGGCGCCCGCCCTTGGTCGCCATCCGGGCCATGAAGCCGAGCTTGCGCTTGCGGGGGATGCGCTTGGGTTGATAGGTACGCTTGGGCATGGTGGTTCTCCTCGTCTGGGTAGTTTCATACGGCGACGACTGATCGGGGCGGGCGTCGCGATCGGATCAACGGGCAGCACTATCATTGCTTGCCGCGCGGACCAACCTGCGTTTCGCTCCGTTAGGGGACGCACGAAAAGACACCTGCATTCACCGCTCCGACCGGTGGTCGTCGCGATGCC
>CADCWJ010000854.1 GCA_902806365.1 uncultured Thermomicrobiales bacterium | reverse complement strand
CCTCGGCGGTGATGCGCACATCGGGATGGGGCGCGACATCGTCAACCATTGCGTCAACGACATCCTTGCCCTCGGCGCACGGCCCCTCTTCTTCATGGATTACTTCGCAACCGGCAGGCTCGATCCCGACGTGGTGACCGCCGTCGTCGGCGGCGTGACGGATGCCTGCCTGGAGAACGGGATGGCGCTGCTGGGCGGCGAAACGGCCGAGATGCCGGACATGTACGCCCCCGGCGAGTACGACCTGGCGGGCTTCATCGTCGGCACCGTCGCGCCGGAGGCGATGATCGACGGCGCGGCGATCGCCCCGGGCGACACGTTGATCGGGCTGCCCAGCACGGGGCTGCACACCAACGGGTACAGTCTCGCCCGCCGCGTGCTGGGCCTGACCGGAACCGGAGAGAACGATCATGCCATCCTGTCGGAGATCCCCGACGGGTGGAGCGGGAGTGTCGGGTCGGCGCTGATCGCCGGGCACCGCTCGTATCTGGCTGACGTTCAGCCGCTCCTGGCGGATGGCCTGATCCGGGGCATGGCACATATCACCGGTGGCGGGTTGATCGACAACCTGCCTCGGGTGCTGCCCGCGGGTGTCGCCGCCGAACTCCATCCCGCAAGCTGGGGACGGCCACCGATATTCGACCTGCTGATCGAGCGCGGTGGCATTCCCGGAGGCGAGTGGCACCGGGTGTTCAACATGGGCGTCGGCTTTGTGCTCATCGCCCCGCCTGCAGCCGCCGTCACGATCCTGGAGCGGCTTTCCGAGGCGCGCCAGATCGGAGAGATCATTCCGCGCACATCTGTTGAAGCGCCCGCCGTTCAGGGCCTTTGATGCTGACGTAAGGGCCTGCCGGGGTGGTGGGTTCCAGCGGTTTGCGGGTTTTGACCGCCATGGTGGTGCTTGTCACGTTCGCTCCGCGAACCGGCCTGGCCGGGAGATGCCTCCCATTGGTCAGCATGGCGATGGCTGGTTTCACCGGGCGGACACCCGGAAGTGACCGGAACCGTCGCTGCCAACACCGGGTCGACTCCCACGGCATGACATGCAGTCGATGCGAAAGTGCCGGGGTCCGCCCAGGCGGACCGGGGCGCGATACCCTGTCAGCACGACACGACTATGGTTTGGCGGGTGCATGAGATGGCGCAGTTCGATGTCCGGCAACGAAAGATCAGCGCCAAGATCGTCTATTACGGCGCCAGCCTCAGCGGCAAGACGACCAACCTGCTCAATATCCATGACCGGCTTCCCCATGACCTGAAAGGGCAGATGCGCACGATCGCGACCGAGACCGAGCGCACCTTGTTCTTCGACTTCGTGCCGATCGAGGAGGTCGAGGTCGGCGGCTGGTCGATCCGGTTCCACCTCTACTCGGTGCCGGGGCAGGATCTCTACGTTCGCACGCGGCGGGCGATCCTCGGCGGTGCCGATGGTGTCGTTTTCGTCGCCGACGCCAATCTGACCGAGCTTGAGGCCAACCGGCGCAGTCTCGCCGAGCTGCATGACCACCTCACGCATTACCAGCGCACCGTGACCGAAACTCCGGTCATCTTCCAGTACAACAAGATGGACCTCGCCAACGCGCTGCCGCCGGAACGGCTGGATGCCGAGCTGAACCTGGAGAGCTGGCCATCGTATTCCGCGATCGCCCTTCACGGCAACGGGGTCGCCGAAACACTGACGATGATTTCGAAGCTGGTGGCCCGCAACCTGTAACCCCACAAGACAGCATGCGGCGGCGCCTCGCCTGGCGCGGCAAGGCGGAACAGGCAGCGTCCGGGGGATTCCATGATCGAACCGGAACGGCACCAACCCTCGGGAGACAAGCGATCGCGGATTGTGTTGCGGCACTGGCGAGTCGCGCTGCGCCGGGATGTCGAACGGCTGCGCCGGCTGGCTGCTCGCTCAGGGTCATACCTCGAGATCGCGCGGCGTGTCGTCCACTGGGCGGTTGACGGCTACCGGCGCGTCAATGCCGGAGACCTTGCCGCCGCGCTGGCGTTCAACGCGATGATGGCGATCGTGCCGACGATTCTCCTGCTGATCACGGTCGCGGGTGTCCTGTTGCGCTCCGACGAGCTTTACCGGGAGACGGTCCTGACGACGCAATGGCTGCTTCCGGCCGGCATGAGCCAGGATTCGACGGAGGCACTGATCGGCGTCAGGAACCGCAGCGGTCTCTTTGGCCTGGCCTCGTTCGCTGGATTTCTCTGGGTTGGGGCGTCCTTCTTCGCCTGCCTTGGCCGGACAATGAACAGCGTGTACGCGGTCGAGAGCCCGCCGCCCGTGCAACAGCGGGTGCGTGGCTTCGTGATCGTGGTCGCCTTCGCCGTGCTCTTCATCGTGACCGTGGTTGCGGCATTCCTTCCGTCCCTGTTCGCGGGATTTTCGGCGGCCGAGCTGCCAATCAATCTCACCAGCTCGCTTCTGTCTCGCGGTATCTACCAGGTCGCGTCGTACGCGGTCGCGATGCTGACGGCAATGATCCTCTTCGGAATGCTGTTCCGCGTCGTGCCCAACGCTGGCCAGCGGATCGGGGATGTGCTTCCCGGAACGGTCGTGATCGCGACGGCCTTCGTGCTGCTGGTACAGGTCTTCCCGCTCTACTTTCGGGCGACTGGCAACCTGGGCGGGCTCGGCTCGACCTCTGCGTTTTTGCCCCTGTTGCTGATCTGGTTCTACATCCTCGCCCATCTGATGCTGTTCGGGGCCTTCATCAACGCGTCGTACCAGCAGTTCCGACGGCGAGAGCGGACAGTGCGGGGCAACGGGACGTCCGCCTGACGTCCCCGGGAGCGGGCTTGACGGGCGCGGCTACAGGGGAGGGGTCTCCGACGGGGACCCGGCTCGTGGCCACCCCGGCGTCCGGTACGCCGGATCCGGGTATCGGTAAAACCCTTCGCCGCTCTTCTCGCCCAGTTTCCCCGCGTCCACCAGCGCGTGAAGTGCAGGCGACGGGTGGTCGGTCGGATCGGAACTGACCGCGATGTAGCTGTCCTCGATGTCGGCCACGACGTCCAGCCCGACCTGATCCATCATCCCGAACGGACCGTAGCCGATGCCCCAGAACAGTGCCCAGAGCCGATCGACATCCTCCGGATCGGCGTGCCCGCCATCGACCACGGCCAGCGCTTCACGCTTCACCGCCCGCCAGACGCGGTTGATGATGAACCCCTTGCTCTCGCCTCGGACCACCGCGGTGAACAGCCCGAGGGATCGCCCAAAATCGGCCATCTTCCGCATCGTCTCGTCGCTCGTGGCGCCGCAGCCCATCAGCTCGACGGCGGCGCGGTCCCAGAACTCGGAGAAGAAATGGAGGTTGACGAGCCTGGTGGGATCGACGACGACATCCGCAAGCGCCGACGATGGGATCGAGGAGCTGTTCGTCGCCAGCAGCGCCGTAGCGTTCATTACGCTGATCGTGCTGAAGATCTCGCGCTTTGCCGGGAGGTGCTCGCGGATCGCCTCGATCACGAGATCGGCTCTTGCAACCGCCGCGCCCAGGGTCGCGGCCGGGACGATCCGGGCGAGCACCGCGTCGAGATCCCAGTCGAGCGCACCCCGCGCGATCACCGGTTCGAGCAATGAGCGTAATCGACCGAGCGCGTTGTCGGAGGCCCCGGGCACGATATCGAACAGCCGCACATCGCGGCCACTCGCAGCACACATTGCGGCGATCTGGGCACCGAGCGTGCCCGCGCCGATCACCGCGACCGACGAAATGACCCGATCTGCCGCCGCTCGTTCTGGATCCACGAGTTGACCTCCGGTGACATCGATTAAGGGGATTTGCCACCCCGGCACGGTACCAGAATGCGCCGCCGATGTGATCGGGATTCGATCACGGCAACCTGGCGTGGCCGCCCTGGGCAACCAGACCCGTTCGCTTCGCTTCGTTGCCGCTTACAGGGCAGGCTCCGGGTTGCCCCTACCGGTCGAGTCGTCGATTGGTGGTTTCAATCTCGCGGCCCCTCTTGACTTTCCGCAGTTTCGTCCATACTGTAGGGGTCGTAGCCGGGAGCACCGGGCCGATTCTCTCAATACGTATTCGGGAGTAGCGATCTTGAGCACATTCCTCCGCATCACCCCGCCCCTTGGGGCCGAGCTGGGGGAGAAGTGCGCCTTGTTGTGCCCTGTGCCTGATTGACGATCACGCACAACCAACGCTGCCGACACTCCTCCGGGCCGAACAGCCGACCGGGGGATTTTTCATGTCCAAATCGCGATGAAGAACGATGGAGGGTGATCGCTTGATGCTGAGCAACTGGACCGGAGCGCGTTAGCACACTCGCTGCCGGGGACTGCCACGGGTGGGAACCGGTTTCGGCACTCCATTTGGGATTGAACAGACAAGGCAACACGTCATGACTTCGGAAGCGATCCAGCACGCAACGCACGCGCTGGAACTGACCAATATCGAGAAGCGATTCCGGAAGAAGCGGAACGAGTACGCGGATGCGCTCAAGCGGGTCTCGCTGACGGTTGAGCGCGGAGAGGTCGTCGGCATCCTCGGGCCGAACGGAGCGGGCAAGAGCACCCTGATCCGGGTGATCTCGACGCTGACCCTGCCGGACGCCGGCGTCGTCGAAGTCTTCGGGATCAACGCGGTCGAGCGCCCACGCGAGGTCCAGCGCTACATCAACCGGGTGAGCGTCGAGGCCAGTTTCTTCAAGAAGCTGTCGTCGATGGAGAACCTGATCTTCGGTGCGAAGCTCTACGGCGTGACCGATCGCGAGAGCCGGCCCCGGATCCGGGAGATCCTCGAAAGCATCGGCTTTGATTACAAGCGCGTCAACGAGCCGATGGAGCACCTCTCGCGAGGCATGCAGCAGAAGATCGCACTGGCCAGGGCGCTGCTGACGAGCCCGATGCTGATGCTGCTCGACGAACCGACGACCGGTCTGGACCCGCGCAGCAAGAAGGATGTCCAGGCGCTGATCCGCTCGATCCGGGCCAATCACGAATCGTCGATCCTCCTCTGCACCCACGACATGGGTGAGGCCGAGGAGCTCTGCGACCGGATCGGCATTCTCCTCGCCGGGGAGTTGATCGCGCTTGACACCGCCGACGGGCTCAAGCGCCAGTACGCGCGAGCGGGCGAATCGCCAACCCTTGAAGAGGTGTTCATGCTCGCGACCGGCACCTCGCTGGAGGATGCGGAGTTCGCGGAGCTGCGCGAGAAACAGGACACCGTGAAGGAGACCGTCGCGGCCTGAACCCAAAGGGATGGCGTCCGGCAACCGTGGATTCCGAAAGAGATCTACGTTTCCTGTCATTCCAGCAGCTGCGCCGGAGGGTGTGCAGCGACGAGGAATCCCGCAGCCCATTGCTACGCTCTGAATGACGAACAGGGTTGGACACAGGATTCAATCAACCCGAACACAACGAACAGGAACCATCATGCAGGCAACGAACGCGCAGTTCGCGCGGCCCGGCTGGATGCGCGAGCTGATCGCGATCTGGGGCTATGCGCAGCGCAACTACTACCTGACCAAACGCTACTTCATGTGGGAGGTCGTCT
>CADCWJ010000853.1 GCA_902806365.1 uncultured Thermomicrobiales bacterium | reverse complement strand
CATGGAGGTAATAGTTCGGCGCCAGCCGTCCCATCGCTGCCAGCGCCATCTTCCGTCCCTTCCAAAGCAACTCCCGCTCGCTCGCGGTTTCCGCAAGTCGGAATGACGTGGCGCCGGCGTGCCGGCAGAGCGACTCGATCTCCGCGGAGGAGGCGCTGACTTCGTCAGGATGGCCATCCACCTCGATCAGGAGGATTCCGGCGGCGTCCATCGGATACCCCGCGTGATAGGCAGGCTCGACGGCCTGGATCGTCAGGTTGTCCATCATTTCCAACGACGCCGGCAGATGCCCGGCGGCGATGATTCCCGTTACTGCTGATGACGCATCGTCCAATGACCCGAACGCTGCCAGCATCACCGATGTGGCGCCCGGGACTGGCGTCAGCTTCAACAGTGCCTTGGTCACGATCCCGAACATGCCTTCGGATCCGACGATCGCGGCAGTGAGGTCAAGGCCGCCGTAGCCCTCCCGCGCGCTCTCCGTCCAGATGACTGACCCGTCCGCCAGCACGACTTCGAGCCCCAGGACGTGATTGGTCGTCACGCCGTACTTCAGGCAGTGGGGGCCGCCGGAGTTCTCGGCGACGTTTCCACCGATCGTGCACGCCTTCTGGCTCGATGGATCCGGTGCAAAAAACATCCCTCGATCCCGGACTCCTTCGGAGAGTTCCAGGTTAATGACGCCTGGTTCGACCAGCGCGGTGCGGTCAACCGGATCGACCTCCAGGACCTGCGTCATCCGTGTCAGCGAGATGATGATTCCCCCCTGCTGGGCAATTGCCCCTCCGGAGAGACCGGTACCGGCGCCGCGTGCGACGACCGGCACGCCAGCATCACGCGCGAGGCAAACGATCGCGGCAACCTGCTCCGTTGTCCGGGGCAACACGACCGCCATCGGTGCCGCTGTATCTACCGCTCCGTCAACCGAGCCGTCGTACTCGTACACGAGCAGGTCCACCGGACGGTGCTTGATGCCGCCAGGGCCCACGATCCGTTCGAGGGCGTCGAGAAGTCTTTGCCTGTCCATCGCGATCACGTCCCATATCATCCCGGAGAATCGGTTTCAGGAGCGCAGTATCAGCCTGGGACGCCCTCGACGCAAGAGTCGTTGAACGTCCCAGGGGGCGGTGCCCAACAAGGGCTCGGGACCGAGTTTCACCTTGCCCGGCCGGATAGAGCCGGGCGGAGTGGCTCCTCCTTCGGCCGGTCTCCACCGTCAATGACAACGGCCCCTGAAAAGTTTCAGGGGCGTTCCCGCATCTTGTGGAGATGGGGGGAATCGAACCCCCGT
>CADCWJ010000852.1 GCA_902806365.1 uncultured Thermomicrobiales bacterium | reverse complement strand
GACCATCCGATGCAGGTAGTTGAGGATCGGTGCGTTGTACTGCTCGAATAACTGAGCAAAGGCGAGTTGGTCACCCGCTCGAGCCCGTTCGACGAGATTGTGTTCGTCGAGCGACACGCATCTTCTCCCAGGACTGGCAATGGGCCACATCTGGCCCCAGTTCATTGTGGTGTCCATCCTGGTGTGGTTCCTTCCTTCCCCACTCCTGAAACGAGTGAGGAGGAACGCAGGTTTCGCCAGGATGAGAACCGGAACGACGTGCCGAAACGCGCGAGGCGAGAAGGATCAGCGCCAGCACAATACTACGTCGACCGCTCTTGCCGGGATGGGGCCAGTTCCCCACCGCTCAACGCCAGAAGCGGGCCAGCACCCTCCAAACGTTTCACGTGAAACGCCGCCTTTTCAGGCAACGGTCAGGACGCGCCCTCCATGTCGGCCGCCGACCGCACCAGGTGCGCCGGTTCCGGCCCCGCCGCCGAGGGCGGCGGCCCACCCCGCAACGTGCCATTGAAGACGCCGCCGATCAGCATCACCATCCCGGCAATGTACAGGAAGAAGACAAAGGCCAGGACCGCACCGAACACGCCGTAGGCATCCGAATACGACCCGGCGAAGGCGAAGTAGACCCGCAGCCCCAGTGCCGCCGACACCATCAGCACGACTGTCAGCGCCGCTCCCGGCAGATACCAGCGAAGCGGAGCCCGGAAGTTTGGCGCGTATCTGTGTAACAGCACGATCACCCACGCTACCAGCACTGCCGTCAGCGGCCACCGGAGCCAGGCCGAGATGGTCGACCAGGCCGTTCCGAGGCCGATCCGATCGGCGATATCCTGCCCAACGCCGGTGCTCAGAAACATGAGTGCGGCGGATACGACCAGGGCCACGGCCAGTGCGACCGTGAGCGCGATCGCGGTCCCTGTCCTGATCATCCAGGAGCGCGTCTCGCGAACGCCGTAGGCCTCGTTCAGGCCCTCCATGATCGCCCCCATCGCGCCTCGCGCGCCCACCAGGGCGAAGAGGCCCCCAAAGGAAAGCAGAAAGCCGGGACTCGTCGAGAGGGCATTGGCGACCGGCTCCTGGAGGAATTGCGCCGCCTCGCGCGGAAGCTCGGCGGCCAGCCAATCGGTTACGGGTTCGACAGGGTTGGCGGAGCCGGCGTTGATCTGTTGGGTCACGAAGCCGCAGAACGCGGTCACGAACATCAGCAACGGCCCAAGCGCGAACAGGATGTTGTAGGCAATCTGCTGCGACATCCCGGTCAGTCGCCGGGAGCGGACATCGCCCACGAAGCGCCTGGCAAACGCAATCGGGGACCGGTTGGGACCGGCATTGGGTTTCATCTTTCCTCCGGTCCGGTGCGTACCCGTGGGACAATACCGGTGTCGATCATGCGTGCCGGTCTTCAGGACACCGACCGCTCGATGATCGCACACCGTTCCGCACTCGATTGGCGCGAAGCGGCCGGCCGGCGATCTCCCCTTACCTACTGGTGAAGGATCCGTTCCATGTCAGAGTCACTATCGGCCGCCACGTTCGAGCATTCACCGATTACGGTCTCCGGCCCCGATCCGCTGCGGCTTGTCGAATCGCTGGTCGCCAGATTGTTCTCGCTGACGAGCGATCCGGACCATCCGGAAGATGTCGCCGACGCCGCGTCCATCGCGACCTTCCAGGCCGAAGCGACCACGATTCCCGAACTCGCGCGGGGCATCGTCGATGATGTTTTGGCGACGATCGCCGACTCGCCGACGAATGTCACCGAGATCGAGTTGGCGAACCTGCTACAAACCGACATGGGGTGGCGTGCATGGGGGTATGTTCGGTTCGGCGAGACGCTCCGTCGTGGGGCTCCTCCGAGGATCGCTGTCGAGTCGGCGGGAGCGGAGGCGGAACGACCGATCGTCGTGCGGCTCCTCGTGGCGCCCGCGGCATCCACCCCCAGCGGCGCCTACGGTGCATCCGCGGGCGACAATGATGGAGCGGAAGGATGACCAGCGTCCCCGCGACGCCGGATCGCGGGACTGGTGGGCCCACGGCTCCCGGCCAGACCCGGATAGCGGTTGATCCGGTCCGGAACACGATTGCCGTCACGGTCCCTGGCTCTGTTTTCGACGCAGTTGCCAAACCC
Organism: uncultured Thermomicrobiales bacterium; assembly: GCA_902806365.1. GTDB lineage: Bacteria > Chloroflexota > Chloroflexia > Thermomicrobiales > UBA6265 > CADCWJ01. The sequence goes on along the minus strand of CADCWJ010000852.1, from coordinate 9,371 downwards.
GGAGCATCCGCAATCGGCACGCTCGAGATCGGCGTTCAGGGCCGGCTAGTCGGACTTGAGATCGGTGATCATTATGTCGATATAGGCGGCACTCCGGAGGGAACGGCGCATCTCAACCGGAGCGTCGCGGTGTCGCTCGTCCCATGCCAGCTCCAGGATGGGCGCGATGCGGTCGAGTTCCGCCGCCGAAGCGACGATTACGAAATCAGCTTTCCAAGTGGCAACCGGTGCTGGGAAGTCGGGTCGAGCGATTCCGGAGAAACTGTCCACATCTGCTCGATCCTCGTCGGCTGACCGCCACCCCCTGTTGCGGCTTCGTCAGGCACCGCTGGTCTGAGCCGCTCCGCCCTTGCGCGCGGGCCGTACCTGGGGCACCGAGGCACGGCGCGGAAGCGCACGGCCGAGGGTGGGCGTGGTCGAGAACAGCGACCGGATGATCCGGCGCGCCTTGAAGAGATCTCGCTCCCGTACGAACAGCTCGTGCTCGAACGATGACGCCGAGGCCCAGGCGCCGACGCCCGGGCCGCCTGCCTTGACGAACACTGGAACACCATCGGCTCGGATCGTTTCGGCCCACATCTGCGCCTCTGGCTCGTTCGGCGCCGTCGCCAGCCATACCAGGGGGCCGTCAGCTCCCCCCGCCTCTGCACGCGGCGGAGTTGCTACGAGTGCGCGACCGCATTCCGGGCACACCTCGACCCAGTCGTCGAACGAGCCGTCTCCAGCGGGGCAATACCTTGGCATGACCGATGACTCCTCGTTCGCGTTTTCCCACATGCGCGCGGGTGCGCTCGCTCTCGGGGGGATTGTACCAACCGGACCACGCCCGCGAACCGGGTACCGGCTCCGGGAAGTCCACCCGGGTGGACTGGTCTCGATCCACCGGATCGGCGGGAAGCGCCGGACGCCTGTTTCGCCATTGCGAGGGGCACGCGCGAGGCGCCGACAGCGAACTGAGCGCCGAGGCGGGTGCGAAGAACGGCTTCCGCCGGGTATGATGGTCGGAGTAGCGGCACCGAGTCGTGTCGTGGACGGGTCCCCGCCAGAGCGCGGGCATACAGCGGGACGGATGTCCCCAAGGGAGTTGCCGAATGCCTAGTGAACGCGTACGCGGACGAGAGCGCTCGTTTGCGGTTCTGCTGGTGGGTCTGGTCATGTCGCTGATTGCGGTCATGCCATTCGCCAGCTCGGTCGCGGCCCAGGACGCCACGCCGGAGGCCGAAGGTCTCGGGCTCGACCTGCAGGAAGTGCAGATCACCGTGAGCGAAGACACCTTCAGCGTGAGCGGGTCCGAGCTTCTGGAAGGGTTCACGATCATCACGCTCATCAATGAGAGCGAGAACCTGGCGGTCGCCAATCTCGGCCAGATTCCGGAAGAGCAGACCGTTGGCGACCTGACAACCGTGATTAGCCAGGCGTTCGCCGGTGAGGGCGGAGAGCTCCCCGAGTGGTGGGCCGATTCCACCTTCGTCGGTGGCGCGTGGGCCGATGCCGGTGCGACGACGCAGGTCGTCGTGTACCTGACGCCAGGCGAGTTCGTGCTGTTCGGCTCCAACCCGGCCGCGACCCAGCCGCCGCAGAAGATCACCGTCTTGACCACAGAAGAAGCGGTTGAGTTCGGCCTGATCGAGCCCGTCGCGACGCCGCTTCCCGGCCCTGATGGATCCCCGGTCGCCGAGGATGTCGCCACGCCGGTCGTTGAGGATCTTCCGTCCGACGCCGAGCTTTCGATCGCTGATGGCGCGATCGAGGTCGTGAGCGATCCTGTTACCGGTCAGCAACTGTGGAAGGTGACGAACGACAGCTCGCAGGTCACTGACCTTGTCGTGTACGCCACCGACGAAGAACTCGATGAGGCCGCCGCGACCGAACTGGCGACGACCGTCGCGACCGGCGAGACGCCGGAAGGCGCCACGCTCGTCGGTGGTATCGGCACCCTCTCCGCTGGCGGCACCGCGTACCTGTCGGCGGATCTTGAAGCCGGCTCTTATGTCGCGTTCAGCACCCAGCCGGACACTGCCGGTGGTATCCAGGCGTCGGAAGGCGTCGTGCTTCCCTTCACCGTCGAGTAACACCCCGTCCCCGTCACGGGAATCGCACCGATGACCGATAAGGGCACCAGCCATCAGAACCTTCTGATGGCTGGTGTCGCGCCCGGATGGGGCGCGCGTGCCTCCGGCGTCGCTGCCCGGATCCGCCCCGCTGGGCTCGACGACGGCGTTCACGTTCGGTAGGCTGGCACGATCGTGGGGTCGTTATCCGGCGGGCCGACCGAGCCGGCCGCGACGCTCCAATGTTCCGCGCCGGGTACCCGGCCAGGAGTCGACATGGCAGAGATCAGTCGGATATTGACGGCGAGCGGTCTGGTCGCGGCCAGCAGCGGACTCATCATCTACGGCATCGGTGCGGCATTCGTGGAGCCGAGCAGCTTCGAGATGAATGCCGGGATGATCCTGATGGTGATTGGCGTGATTGCCGCCGTGATCGGGATCGTGATGAGCAAGCGCCTTCCCGAGCAGGACTAGTGGAGTGTCAGCCTTCTTTTGTCGTCCCGCAACGAAGTGAACGGGCCACGTCCGCCAACAGGCAATTGCGAAGCAATTGAGCGAATGCGGCCCATCGATTCCTGCGGAATCGCCTGTTGGGGATGTTTCGCAGCCGATCCGCAGAACCTGCCCTGAGCGAAGTCGAATGGATCGGCAAGATGCCCGTAATGACGGGCGTCCTGGTTCTGCGGGACCAGGAGCTTTCCCCCCACGCTTCGCTCCGGTGCAGCTGCCTGGACAGGCTCTCCGGTCGCTTCGCTTCCGACGGAATGACCATTAAGCCTTGGCGCCACAAGTCCCGCTCAAGCGCGCCTGGGCCGGCTCAGTTCCGAACCGAGCGAGGCCATGATCACATGCGCCATCGCCTCCGCAAACTGGCGGTCGGGTGGCGGGAAGTGATGGGGCCGGCGATATCCAATGATCAGGCTGCCACATGTCCTGTCGGACCATTGCAGGCGGAACGTCAGGCTCGCTTTCAGCCCCTCGGCGACATGAAGCGGATACGAAGCCGAGTCGAGGGGGGGAACCCTCGGAAAGTCGGTGATGATGCGTGGCTCTACGCGCCGACGCACATCGGCAACCGTACTCTTGTGTAGCAGCGTCACGGGTTCCGGCGCAATCCGGCCAGCTTCAAAGCGTATCGTCGGCGGCTCGGTCGCCCAGTCCGTGATCGCGACATAATCACAAGCGAGCAAAAGCTGAACGGTGCGACAGGCGACCTTGATCCGGTCCAGCGTGGTCTGTGCGACGCCGATTGCGCGCACCATCCGCAGGATGGCATCCCGTTCCGCCGAGGCCCGATCCAGGCCCTCGGCCAGCGTGGCCGACAGCAGGGCAGGGGAGAGAGCGTGAATCGCGTTTGCGATGGCGGAACGATCCGTTTCCGTAAAGAGCCGAGCCCCCGGACCGGAACGGAGCGCCACCAGCACGAGCGGCCCGCCCCGCTCGGGTGGCAGCGAGAAGACCAGCGCGGGAGCGTCCTCGTCCTGATCGGGTAGCAGTTCAGGCAGCTGTTCGAGCAGATCGTGGATTTCCGAGACCAGGTCCGCAAGCATCGCCGTCTCCGATGCAGCCCTCCCCGCCGGGTCGCTGTACGTCGTCGACGGCTGGAGGTTGCGAAGGCGATCGAGGAGCAGGCGAAGTGCGCGTAACCTGGAGGCGTCTTGCGCAACAGGCTCCGTGCCGATCCAGACACCACTCTCACGCCGCATGAGCATGACATCGCAATTGCCGGTCGCCGCGACGCGCCGGCTGAGGCGCTCCATCACTACCGCCGGGGTTGCCCCGCTCACCATGAGGTCGGTGAGCTCATCGCTCCGCCAGGCAACCGCAGCATCGGACCGCGTCCCGATGCCCATCAGGGCCAGTGCCAGCGTGCTCGTGTGGCCGATGGTCTCCACGATCCACAGATCGTTCGCCGTAAAATGCCGCTCGTCCCGCGTTGTGCGCTCGAGCTCGATGAGACCGCACTGGTGACCATCAACGACGACCGGGACCGTGATCACCTGTCTGCCAGTGAACCCGGAGTCGTCATAAGTTTCGAGGACGGCATTCGCCACGATCGTTTGCTGGTTTGAAGCCAAGGGCGTGCTCAGGATTCCCGTTGTGGCGCTGGAGCCCCGGTCTTCGCGGCCAGGCGGATGCTTGACCACGCCGCCGCGCTGGAACACCGGAACCGGCGGTGCGCCCTGCGGCGGAAGGTGAGTGATTGTTAGCCGGTCGAAGTCCAGTAATTCGGCAAGTGCCTCGCCCACCGCCTCGAACCGCTGTCGGTCGGTCATGCGCACGGTGGAGTGGCGGGTCAGCCGGTGAACAACGCCGCTGACGCGAGCGGCACGCGGATCGTCCCGGATCACGTGGTCACGCATGGCCATGAATCGGAGCCTTCGCTTCTTCGGCGGTCGGCGATTGGGTCCCATCCGGCCACGATGTCCGGGCCATCACGATATCGTCTTCCTTGAACCAGCGGTCGCGTACGTTGCCTACCAGATAAAGCGATCCGGTGACGAGAATCGCGTCGCCCCTGGCCGGGTCGGCGATCGCGCGGGCGCGCGCCACCGCGGCGATCGGGTCGGACTCGATCACGATCTCCCCGCCGAATCCCTCGCGCCGGGCATGGTCGGCCAGGGAGGAGGCGAGCTTGACCTCCTTGGCCAGCACCCGCGGCGATGTTGCCACCAGGACATCGACCAGCGGCACCAGCGCGCGGATCATGTCCGCCGCCTGTTTGGCTTCGAGCACACCCAGCACCGCGATCCGGCGCCCCGTCCCGGCGACTGGAATGAGATGCTGGAGGTCCGCACCGAGCGCCTCGATCTTTTCCGGATTGTGGGCGCCATCGAGCAGGATTGGGACGGCGTCGTCGATCAGTTCCGCCCGTCCGGGAATCCGGGCCGCGGCGAGCCCGGCACGAACCGCGGCCTCCGGTACCGCCACGCCGGCCGATGCAAGGAGCCGGACGGCGGCGACCGCCGTCGCGCCGTTCCGTGCCTGGAAGCGACCGCGGAGCCCGGTGCGATAGGCGAGGCCGGTCTCCACCTCGGTCCAGGTCGTCCCCCCGGACCCGGTCGCGACCGCGGAGATCGCCCTCTCCGGATCCAGCATTTGAAGCGTGGTGGTCTGCTGGCGAGCTTCCTCGGCAATGATCCCGAGGGCGACCGGATTCGTCACGGCGGTGATCGCCGGAATGCCCGGCTTGATGATGCCAGCCTTGTGCCAGGCGATATCCTCGATCGTATTGCCGAGCGTATTGGTGTGATCGATCCCGATCGAGGTGATGACGCTGACTGCGGGCGTGACAACATTGGTAAGGTCGAAGCGACCGCCGGCGCCAACTTCGAGCACGGCGACATCGACTGCCGAGCGCGTGAAGAAGAGGGCGGTGAGCGCAAACCAGATCTCGCCATACGTCAGCGCTGGCTCGCCACTGGCCCGCCAGCGGTCGTGGGCGGCGAGCACCTCATCGACGAGCGAGACGTAGAGCCCGGGCGCGATCAACAGGCCGCCGGATTGCAGTTTCTCGGCGGGCGTCTGAAGATAGGGCGAGGTGTGAAGACCGGTGGCATGCCCGGCGGCGGTCAGGATCGCCGCGATCGCGGTGCTCGTCGAGCCCTTGCCGGATGTGCCGCCGACGTGCACGATCGGATAGCCCCGGTGAGGATCGCCGAGCTTTTCCAGGAAGCGACGAAGCCGGCCCATTCGCACGTCGGCGCGCGCGCGGATCGCCGCCCGCGACGTATCCTGCGGGGTGGTGGTCGCGTCGATCAACGCATCGAGGCGGGCAGTCGCCGCGTGGTACCTTTCGATAATGGTCGTCATGCGTTTCTCGTATGGATGGCGGGATTCGGGGTCAATCATCAGGCTCCGGGCGAACGCGCCTGGCAGGTCAACCCCTGATCCCCGCCGTGTCACGTTGTACTCAGCCTGTCCTGCGAGTCCGGATTGGTCCCGGTGACGATACAAGCATACCCGGGCCGGCGCGGTAATGGCGCGGTCCTGCATCATCATTCGATCCGAGGAAGGTCTCGATGCTCAACCTGCTGCTGACGCTCGTGGTTCCCGTCGTGATCCTGACCCGGTTCAGTGGCGAGGATCAACTCGGGCCGGACCGCGGTCTCGCCCTGGCTCTCGCGTTCCCGGTCGGGTTCGCAATCTACGAGCTGATCCGGCAGCGCAAGATCAGCGCGGCTCCGATCATCGGGGTCGTCAGCGTGCTGCTTACCGGCGGGTTCCGGCTGTTCGAGATCCCGCCCCGCTGGTTCGCGATCAAGGAGGCGGCAATCCCCGCGATCCTGGCGCTGGCGATCCTGGTCTCGGCCTGGATCGATCGGCCGCTCGCCCGTGTCTTCCTCAACCAGATGCTCGACAGCGAGCGCGTCGGCGCGGCGCTGGCGGAGCGGGGGACCACCGCCGAGTATGAGCGACGGACGTCGAAAGCGACCTATCTGCTCGCCTCGGCCTTCGTGCTCTCCGCCGCGCTCAACTTCGTCCTTGCCCGCATCATCGTCACCAGCGACCCGGGTTCCGACGCCTTCAATCAGGAGCTGGGCCGGATGACGGCGCTGAGCTACCCCGTGATCACGCTGCCGGTGATGATCGTGCTCGTCGGCACAATCCTCTACGTGCTTTCGACTGTGACGAAGCTGACCGGGATGGATGCCGAGGAGGCGATGAAGAAGCGCCCCGCGCGGTCCCGACGTGCGAAGGCGCCGGCGGCCGGCACGACCCCCCGCGATCCCTCCGCCCGCGCCTGACCCGCGGCACCTTCCCCCCGAGTACGTCCCTCAGTCCTGTCATCCCAGCAGCCGCGTCGAGCAGCGCATCGGAGGGGCGGTCCCCAACAAGGGATTGCGAAGCAATCCAGCGGATGCGGCCCATCGCTTCGCGTCGGGATAAACTCCGCGACGAGGGATCTCCCGGCGAAGCCGGTTTACGCAGCGAATATCGTGGTGTCATGAACATACCTTGGCTCGGATCGTTCGGGAGGGTGTCGGGGCGCCTTCGCTGGCTCGACCGGAACGAACGCTGCCGACAGGTCGCCGATGCCGCTTACGATGCCGCTGACACGGGCCTCCCCGGCAAGACTGGCGGAGAGTCACCAGTTCGTGACCAAACCGAAAAATAGGCCCTACAGGAACCGGGCGACCACGTCGTTGGCGATCATCAGCCCGCGCGGGGTGAGCCGGACCGAACGCTCGTTCCGTTCCAGCATTCCAATGTCGATAAGTTCCTGGATCGCCGGGCCGAACGCCTCCTCCAGCGTCAGCCCGTGGCGGCGCTGGAAGGCATCCCCATCGACGCCGTCGCGGACCAGCCGGAGCCCGAGCATCATCGTCTCGCCGCGTGCGGTACGGTCATCGATTGTCTCCGCGTTCGATGCCGTCGCTTCGCCGCGCTCGACCGCCCCGCACCAGGTCTCGGGCAACAGATGATTCATCGTTCGCCGATTTCCGACGTGACCGTGGGCGCCGGCCCCGATGCCGAGATAGTCGCCGTTGCGCCAGTAGACGGCATTGTGCCGCGAGACGAGATCGGGCGTGCGGGCCCAGTTCGCGACCTCGTAGTGCAGCCAGCCAGCGGTCCCCAGCGTCGTCATGGCGGTCTCGTAGAGGTCGGCCGTGGCGTCATCGTCCGGCATCTTCAGGATGCCCCTGGCCGCGGCGTCGGCGAACGGGGTGCCCGGCTCCACGATCAGGCTGTAGAGCGACAGATGCTCCGGCCCGCGCGGATGCTCGAGCACCACCATCAGGTCACGCTGCCACAGTTCCAGGGTCTGACCGGGCCAGCCGAAGATCAGGTCCAGACTCACGTTGTCGAAGCCGGTGTCGCGGGCGACGTCCAGCGCGGCGAGCGTGTTTGATGATTCGTGCTGCCGACCGAGCGTGCGCAGGCCGCGCCGGTCGAGCGTCTGGGCGCCGATCGAGAGCCGGTTCACCCCGGCCTCGCGGTAGCCCGCCAGCAGTCCGGCGGTGAGCCCGTTGGGGTTGCATTCGACGGTGATCTCCGCGTCCGGCGCGATCGCGAACGAGCCCCTGCAGGCGTCGAGGACCGTGCCCATCTGGCTGGCAGAAAGCAGGGACGGGGTACCCCCCCCAAGGAAGATCGTCGCCACCGAGCGGTCGGAATGGCGCTCGCCCTCTTGCCGCAGCGCGGTCTCCAGCGCCTGAACGTAGCGCGGGATCAGGTTCTCCTTGCCGGCGTACGTCGTGAAATCGCAGTAAGGGCAGATATGGGCACAGAACGGAATGTGCATGTAGATGCCGACGGCGGCGTCGGACGGCGCGGGCGCTATGATCATGCGGCTATTGTCGCCGATGAGCCAGGTTCCCTGCAGGAGCGCGCCTCCGTTCAGGCGACGGTGGAGTCAGGCAATCGGCTTGTTCGCGGCGGACGTCCGATCGGCTGCCTTCGAACCTGGCAGCGGTCGTGGCGCGATACCGGCGAGATGCTCAGCCGGGGATGCTGCCTTCCCTTGGCGCGCGGGTTCACCATGAGGAGATGGCCCGGGTGGTGGCCGATGCTCCCGGATCACGCCGAAGCGCTGGCGGTTCAACCGGATCCCGGCGGCGGCGGCGAGGCCGACGGCGGCAAAGAACAACCAGGGGGCAACCTGCAGGTCGTGGTCCCTGCCGGCGTCATAGGCAATGCCACCGAACAGGTTCCCGAGGCCCCCGCCAACGGCGAGGGAGAGGGCGGCAACCCCGAAGTACGTTCCGCGGGCGGCTGGGTCGGCGAGGTTGGCGGTGACGGTCTCCTGACCGGGCCGAGCGATCACCACCCCGATCGAGAATATCGCGGCGGCGATCAGGACGGTCATCGTGTCCTGGGCGAAGCCAATTGCCGCCAGACCGATGGAAAGCACCAGGGTGCCCCACGCCAGCAGATCGATCGGGGCACACCACCGCTCCAGCAATCGCGGCAGGAATAATCCGAGGCCGACCGTGATGGCCGTGTTGACGGCATAGATCCAGGCGACGGCGGAGTCGGTTCCCGCGATGTCGGTTGCGGCCAGGGTGATCGTGAGGGAGAACTGCGTCCAGGCGAACCAGTAGCCAGTCAGGATCAGGAGAAAGGAGACGAAATCGCGATCGTGAAGCGCCATCGACAGGCCCGCCCGGGACCCGACCGGCCCCATGGACACCTTCATGGATGGCAGGCCGAACCAGTTGACGAGAAAGATCACGAGGTAGGCGATCGTGCTGGCAAGACAGACCGCCGCGAAATCGACCTTGATCAGGATCGCGCCAAGCTGGGTGCCGACGGTTACGCCGAGCCCCCCGATGACGCCCATCCTGGCGTACAGGCGTGGGCGAGACTGGGGATCGG
>CADCWJ010000851.1 GCA_902806365.1 uncultured Thermomicrobiales bacterium | reverse complement strand
CCATACGACCAGCTGTTGGTCGCGATATCGTAGACCTGGACGGTTCGGGACGTCACCCGGTTCTGCGGATAGCCGCCCATGAGGTAGAGCCTGCCGTTCGCTTCGGCGAGCGCCAACTCGGAGAGGGGTTCGAGCAATGAGGCGCGCATCCCCCATTGGCCGGGGGCGGGCTGTTCCGGCGGCGCGTTCTCCAGGGCGTAGACTTCGACCACAGCGACGCCGGTGGAGCCGCCAGCGCCGCGGACCACCGCGGTGTAGGGCGCAGGCGAGACGGTGTGCACCAGCGCGGCTTCAGCCTCGTTGCCTGGCGCCAGCCCAGTGGCATGGATCGTCGCCGGCTGATCAGTCCGCCAGTTGTCGTTCGCGCGCAGGACAGTGCCGTTCCCGTCGATGAGTTGCAGGGTCGGGTCCGCGAGCCTGCCATTCACCGGAAGCGATGGACCGATCGCGCGGATGAGTACCCGGCGCGAAGAACCGTTCTGGCCCACCAGGATCGTGCCGGCGATCATCACGTCGTCGCCACTCCCCACGACGCCGCGGGTGGAGATGTTCGCGAGCTTGGAGTTCGCGCCGGTGTCGAGGTCGTACACCTCCACCACACCGACACCGCTGGTGTCGTTCTTTCCGCGCATGACCGCGGTATACGGACCGGGATTCAGCGTCCGCACGATGGCTGCTTCGAAGTCGTTGTTCGGCGGGATCGTGCTGGCTTCGATCTCCGCGCGCTCCGGTGAGTCCTTCCAGTTGTCGTTCGAGGCGATGGTGTCGCCGCCTTGCACGAGCTCCAGGGTGGGATCCTGCAACGCACCCGAGACGCCAGCACCTTCGAGGGATGGGCCGATCGCCCGGATCATGACCCTTTTCGGCGCATCGCCCGTGATGATGAAGCCGCCGATCAGGACGTTGTCCCCCGTCTCGACCCGCGTGCGGGTGGAGATATTACCGAGCGAGGCGAGCTGCGCATTGGCGACCGACGCAAGGCCGAGGAGCGCGAGGAAGGGAGCGATGCGGACGAATCGGTGTAGGATCATAGACAATCTAAACGGTAATGAGCTGCGT
>CADCWJ010000850.1 GCA_902806365.1 uncultured Thermomicrobiales bacterium | reverse complement strand
TCGCCTTCAGTTCGACGCCGAGCGCCATCCCGTCGCCCTCCTTCTCGAGCGCGGTCATCGTCATCCGTTTGGCGAGCGCCTCGGCGACCTCTTCGCGTCTGGACGTCCCAGTAGAGGTAGCGGACGACATCGGGCCAGCTCCGGATGTCGGCCATCACATCCAGATCGCGCGGCTCGCAGGGCCGCAGGAGCAGGCGGTCGGTCTCGATCGGATAGGCGGGCTTAAGCAACGCGGATCCTCGGTGGCGCGAGTCGACGTGATGCGTTCAGGATAGCTGGTGATTCCGTCTTCTCCGGGAGCGGAGGGCAGACCGGGCGACTCCAACCGGTTGGCTGAAGGTCCCCAGCTCTGGTCGCCTGGCGGCCGGCGGCGCGCCACCTTCGGAACGGATTGCACGGGGCGCCTCGACCCGGTCATCAGCCGCTCGGTCCCGACCGCGGGAGCGATGGATGCACGTACCAACTACCCGGGCGCGTGGCGCCAGAGCGGTAAAATCTCGAGGTTGGCGAGTTGCCATCCTTCACGGATGCGTTGTGCCTGGAGCCGGAGGAGCCCACCGATCGCGAGTTCGGGCAGGCTGCCGTCGCGAACGAATGTCGCGACCAGATTGGCCCGGACTACGGCGCGATCGCCATCCAGATCGATGAGCACGGTCGTGATCAGGTGCTGGAAGTGGGCGTAGTCGGCGTGATTGCGCGTGGTCTGCGCAATCACCGCCTCCCGTCCTCGCGCCGTGCCGCCGGGAGTGGTGGCCGTGGCGTCCCCGGTGAAGAGGGCGACCAGATCGTCGAATCGATGGTCATCCATGGCGGTCTAGAGGCGGTAGACCAGATCGGTGATGTCGGTCCGGTCCCTCACGCCCGATGCCGGCCGCGGCACGTCCACGGGCGGCGAACCACGTCGTGTTCCCGTGGTCATGTGGTTCCCGCGATGGCGCTCGCGATGATCGCCGTGGCCGGTGTGGAGTCGCGAGCATGGACCCGGTCGTAGTTGACGCGAAAGAGCGCGATCACATCCTCGACATCGCGATCCGAGGTCATCCGGCGTTCGGACCACCCGGAGTTGGGCATCACGGGATGTGGTGTGACGCGCCCCTCGGCGATCAGGAGATCGCGGATCCGGCGCGGAAACGGGAGGTGGGCCATGGTGTTCCCATGGAGATGGCCGAGTTCTACCCGGCCGTGGGTGAAGGCCTCACCGTTCCGGTCGTTTTTGCCGGTCGTCACGCCGGGCCAGCCCGTGACCTCCCGCGAGATGCGATCGTGTGCGGTGTCGTGCATGGTGTTCTCCTTCAGAAAGGTGTGCCCGGCGGCCGAATGCCCCGGACATCGCGTACCATTCCCCGACGATAGACCTTCAAGCACGCTTGAAGTCAAGGGGTCAGGGAGATACGTGGAGAATGGCATGCACCAACGCGGTATCCCGGCCTTGCTGACGGTGGGTGAGCTGGCGGCGCGAACCGGAGTTGCGGCATCGGCCCTCCGCTATTACGAGGAACGAGGCCTGATCTTTTCCACGCGCAGTCCCGCCGGGCATCGCCGGTACCCGCGTCCGGTGATCCGGCGGGTCGCGTTCATCGTGTTCGCGCAGCGGGTTGGCCTGACACTGGAGGAGGTGCGGGTAGAACTCGACAAGCTGCCGACCGACCGCGTGCCGCATAGTCGGGACTGGGTGCACCTGACCACGACCTGGACGGCGCGGATCGATGAGCGGCTCCGGGAGCTGGAACGGCTCCGCGACTCGCTGACGGATTGCATCGGCTGCGGCTGCCTCTCGATGGAACGGTGCGCCGTGATGAATCC
>CADCWJ010000849.1 GCA_902806365.1 uncultured Thermomicrobiales bacterium | reverse complement strand
ATCGGGGGCGAGATCGTCGTCCGGATCGACGGTGATTACGGGGCATTCGCTTCGGTCCTGAAACAGAAGGGCGTCGGGGTCCGGCAGGGCGACCTGGATATGGGACGCGACGAAATGATCGTCGAAACCAGCGATGAGCGTGTGTATGACCTGATCCGGGACCTCGCGGTCCACCAGGGAGCCGCCTTGCGCGGGATACGGTCGAGATCGAAGACGCTGGAAGACATTTACCTCGGGGATGTCGAGGCGGCGAGGGAGGCCAACCATGTCGAGCAGTAGCGCGCCCAGCGGCACGTCGACGCCGAGTCCCGCATATCAGCCGGCGCCGTCGCCGGGTCGGTACGGCGAGGTCTTCGATCGTGGATACGCCCATTACAACGGGCCACGCCTTGGCCGATCGCAGGCGGTTCGCTCGCTGTATGGGTACTCGATCAAGCGAGCGCTCGGTCTCCGCAAGAGCTGGACGGCGAAGGTGTTGCCGTTCCTGCTCTATACGGCGGCGGTCGTGCCGCTGATCGTGATGATCGGGATCAGCGCAATCGCGCCCCAGGTCAACTTCGCGTCGTATTCCGGATACATGACCTCGATCTTCCTGATCGTGGGAATCTTCGTTGCGACCGCGGCGCCGGAGATGATCTGCGTCGACAAGCAGGAGCGGACCCTGCCGCTCTACTTTTCGCGGGCCATTTCCCGCTCGGACTACGTGTTCGCCAAGGTCGCGGCAATGACGGTCCTGACGATGACGCTCTCCGTCGTGCCGGCGGTCGTGCTCTGGCTGGGCCGCCAGCTCGTCGCCGACTCCCCCTGGCGGGCAATGCGGGACAACGTTGGGGATCTTTGGCGGGTGATCCTGCTCGGCGGGTTGATCGCGCTCACCCTCGGCACCGGCGGCCTGATGATCTCGTCGTTCACCAACCGTCGGGCCGTCGCCATTACGGTGATCACGATCGGTTTCACACTCGTTTCGGCCATGGCAGTAACGGCGATGGAGCTGTTGCAGGACGAGGAGTGGAGCCGCTACGCGATCTTCGGGAGCATGGTCAATGTGTTTGAAGGCATCTCCGGGCACCTCTTCGGAGACGTTCAAGACCCCGTCATCGAGCGTGCCGGCTTCTCGCTACAGACCTACGTCATCTACGTCCTCGCGCTTGCGGTGATCAGCGTCGCAATCATGCGCTGGCGATACGCACCACGGGATGAGGCTTGATCCATGAGCACACCGACGACCCGGTCCACCCCGGCCGAGAGATCAGGCGAACCGCTCGTCAGCACGGAACAGCTCGCTAGTAACGGGCGAGGAGGCAGCGAACAGCCGGGCGACGACGCCAAGCGCGGGACAATGGCGGGGCTGAGCACGGGTGAACAGGCCACGATCAAGCTTGAGAAGGTCTCGAAGTGGTACGGCGATATCGTTGCCGTTTCCGATGTCACGTTCGGGATCGGCCCTGGCGTCACCGGATTGCTCGGGCCGAACGGCGCTGGGAAATCGACAACCCTCAAGATGATGGCGGGTCTCCAGGCTCCTTCCACCGGAAGTGTCACGATCGAAGGCCAGCCGGCGCGTGGCCGCCCGGCGGCGTATCGCAATCTCGGGCTGGTCTCCGAGCACGAGGTGATCTACCCCTTCCTGACCGGCCGCGAGTTTGTCCGCCTGAACGCACGGCTTCAGAAGGTGCCGCGCCTCGATGAGGCCGTTGAGCAGGTGATCGACCTCGTCGACATGCAGGGTGCAGCGGAACGGAAGGTCGGCGGGTACTCCAAGGGGATGCGGCAACGGATCAAGGTCGCGGGGGCCCTCGTGCACAACCCCGACGTGATCCTGATGGATGAACCCTTGAACGGAACCGATCCGGTTCAGCGGGCGCACCTGATCCGCCTGATCCGCGATCTCGGGGACGCTGGCAAGACGGTCGTGGTGTCGTCCCACGTGCTGGTCGAGGTGGAGCGATTCGCCCAGAACATCCTCGTCATCATCAACGGCAAACTGGCCGCCGCCGGGGATTTCCGGGCGATCCGCGACCGGATCGACGAGCACGATCACGAGGTGAGGATCCGGGCCTCCGATCCGCGGCGGCTAGCCGCGGCCCTGATCGGCCAGCCAATGGTGCTCTCGGTCCGGATCGATCATAACGACCGGATCATCGCGGCGACGAACGACGTGCGGACCTTCTACCAGGCCGTGCCCGTCGCCGCGCAACGAGAGCGGATCCGCCTCTATGAAGTCCAGGCAACCGATGAGTCGCTGACCTCCGTGTTCTCGTACCTGATGGAGCAATAGCCTCATGACGGTTCCCTTCACGATCACCGGGTTGACGATCCGGCAGTTCCTGCGCTCGAAGATCCTGTACGTGGTGATCGGGATCGCGTTCCTCTCCTGCCTGTTCGCGCTGATCCCGCGACTGGTTCCGGAGCAGCTGGACCTACGCGAGCTGCGGTCGATCTTCGCCGAGAACATCTTCCTCAACTTCATCGCGGCGACCTTGCTGCCGCTGGCGACGCTGGTGTTGGCGACCGCGGCGATCGGAGACGAGATCGAGGACCGGACGCTTCAGTACATCGCGCTCAAGCCAATCAGCCGCTTCACGATCGTGATCCAGAAGTTCCTGGCCGTGCTCGCCGTGGCGGTGCCGATCATCTGGGCGGGAATCGCGCTCACCTGGCTTATCGTGTCGTGGGGCCGCATTGACGAGATGCGAGACCTGCTGGTGCCGGCCCTGCTCGCGAGCCTGATCGCGATCATTGGCTTTGGCTCGCTGTTCATGCTGCTCAGCATGGTGATCCAGCGGGCACTCCTGGTCGGAGTGTTCTACGTGTTCGTCTGGGAATCGGCGCTCTCCCGGTTCCTGCCCGGAATTCGCGCGATCAGCATCCGCCAGTACACCCAGTCGTATTTCATCCGGCT
>CADCWJ010000848.1 GCA_902806365.1 uncultured Thermomicrobiales bacterium | reverse complement strand
CTCGATGGTCGCATCGCGGCGATCATGCTGGGGTCGGTCGACGAGCCCGGATGGGCTTGTGATCCTCGCTCCCAAGAGGCAACGGTCCACGATCGGCGCAGGGTCCATCTGCCGGCAACCGGTAGGTGCCGCTTCGTATCGACCATGCGCTGGTGCAATCCGGACAGTATCGGCCGTGCCGACGATACTGCTCGACCCGCCTGGCCGTGCCGAGGGCGGGGTCCGTGATCTCGGCGTTATCCCCCGTGGCGCAGCGAGGGTCCCACGGGGGATGACTTGGTAGCGTCCCCAACTTGAGCTGGTTCGGAGTTGGCGGCGAGCCTCAGGAGTCGTGGAACCGATTCCGTAGCCGCCTGCAGGGAAGGCGAGTTCTCAACCGTGTGCTGGTTCCGCTCGGCCTACTCATAGGAATCCTGAGTTCCGTTCGGCGGTTTGTTTCAGCCGAGTCGGTCGGGGGCCGGCTGGGCGGCATCGCCCTCTTTGCTCTCGGGTCGATGGTCGCCCTCGGCTGGTTCTGGATATTGCGCGCCGCCAGACATGAGACTCCGCCGAACTGGTGGTCGTCCCGCTAACGCCCGTCGGAAGCGGGTACGTCCACGCTCTGGCAGTGTCGTCAGGAATCGGTCGGGCGGGGCGCGACCCCGGGCGGAATCGCCGGCGCTCGAGACTTCTCCCTCAAGTGAACCGCCCCGGCGGTCCACTGGGCGCGGGGGCGCCGGTGACGCCATTCCGGGTCTCGCTCACTGGCCGAGCTTCGACGTATCCTGTTAGGAGAGACATGGTGATCGCCGGTGTGGCTGCTGTCATCCTCATCGTCGTTGTCGCGATTGTCTGGGGCCGGAAGGCAGAGGCCAGAGTAAACAGTGCGAAGCGCAGCATCCTGCGTCCGCTGGAGGGGCAGTATGTGACCCTCGGCATCGGCCTGCGTTTCGTTGTCGCTAGGACAGGCCGGGTGGTCGCCACTGATGACCCCTTCGCCGTGACGTTCGACGACGACGGCGTCCGAGCCGTACCGCTCGCCGATATCCGATGGATCGACGGACCCGACGGTCACCGGTTGGGCGGACCCTGGTAAGACAGTCGGCACGTGCCGCTACGCCTCGGTCCACTCACGATCCCGGCTGATCGGTAATCCCGGCGCCGGTGGTTACTGCTCGCGCCGTCGTGACGAGGGCTGACGTGGTCCCGGCGCTATGCACGGTCCGTCGAAGCTGGTGGGTGAACCAGCCGCCTCCGCTTCGACGGTCCGCCAGTGCATCAGGAGTTCGCTGCAACAGGGGATCAAACCTGAAGGGCATACGTGTGAGCGACATCCCCCAGTAGTCGCCGCGTCTCGCCTCCACCCGAGGCGGGCCGTAGTGGTGTGCGTTCGCTGTGGCGAGGAGGGTCCCCGCGCCCAACGCCGCCGAACGGGCGCGATCTGCGGCAACCTGGACAGATGGCGATGCGTCACACCCGCATGCGGGCACGGCCCGAGCTCTTGCCGTGAATCCGGTTCGCCGCGTATGAGCTCCTCGCGGAGGTCCTTGTCACTGGGCCCGATCAGAACCCGACGGGTCGTCTGCATTCCGTGGTTCGCGTTCTTCTTCCTAGCCGACCCTCTGGCGGCCGGGGGATTACTTGGGTCGTCCGCTCTCGTCCTCCTAGCCATTGGACTTCTGTGTGCCGTGCGAGCAGCGAGGATGCGGATCGAGCGATCGGACGAACAGCTCGTCGTAGTCAACCTATTTCGGACGATCCGCCTACCTTTGGCCTCCGTGAAGGTGGCCGGCTTCGCACCGGCGAGGTGGGATGGGTTCGCTGTCCCACTGGTCCTCGCCGGTGACGGCTTTGCCGTTCGGGCAAGCGGCGTAAGTATCTGGAGTCGGCAGTGGCGATGGCCGGATCAGCCATTCGTGAGAGGCAAGCGCGCCCTTCCTCGAATCGAGGAGTTCTTCGCAGATCTTCCGATTGTCTTCGACGCCCGAGAGCCGGTGCCGACGAAGCCGGTCTAGCGGTGCAAGGTATTCCCGAAGGTCGGCTCAACCCTTTGCATGGGCAGGATGTGCCGTGGTTCATCGGTCGGGCGACGTGGCAACCCGAGCGGGATCGACGGTGCCCGGTCTTACCGCTCGGTTCGCTGGCCGTGTCGGCGACATCGTGTTCGGTCACACCGGCATGG
>CADCWJ010000847.1 GCA_902806365.1 uncultured Thermomicrobiales bacterium | reverse complement strand
GGACGACGAGGGTCGCCGTCGTCTCGTTGAGCTGGTACTGGCGGCCGTCCGGGTTCGCGAAGGTGATCGTCCGCCGCACGGCGTCGTGGAGGTTGCGCTGGCCGTCCGTGACGTTCCACCAGGTTGGGGACGAGGCGTCCTCGAGATCGGCCATGAACACCTTGGCGCCGGAGTTCAGCGCGTTGATCACCATCTTGCGATCGCACGGGCCGGTGATCTCGGTCCGGCGGTCATTGAGATCCGCCGGTGCCGGGGCGACCTGCCAGTCACCGCCGCGCACATCCGCGGTGACATCGAGGAAGTCGAGCGCACCCCCATCCATGAGGCGCTGCTGGCGTGCGTCGCGTGCGGCAAGCAAGCCGAGGCGGCGGCCATTGAAGGTGCGGTGGAGGTCGGCGACGAACGCGAGTGCGTCGTCGGAGACGAACGGCTTGAGGTCGTCGGCGATCGGCGCGGTGACGTTGACGTGATCTGCCATTCCGGTGGTTTCCCCTGCTCTGTCGCGAGCGTAGCTCGAGTGCCCTGCGGGTTCAGCGCGCAGGCGCCGGTCACTCGGCAGATCATAGCAGGCCGGATCAGGAAACCGTGTTGCGCTGGGGAAATCCGTCGACCGCACCTGTTCGAGCCTTGGGCGAGACATCGTGTGGCGAAGGTTGTCGTCTGAGACGGCGTAGCGGAAAGCGACAGGGTCCTGGCCAGGGGCCAGACCGGCCTGTCGCGGTCGCACCATGACTCGTTACGATCCCCGGCCGAGGGCCGTCCGAACCGGACCGCTTCGGGCAAGATCTCCGCGGCGTCCCGTGACCACGCGGAAGCGCCGTGTATCTCCTGGCGTGACCCTGGCGGCGAGAGATCGAGCGGTCGCACCCCGGCCCACGGTATGGTGAACGCGCATGACTCATCCACGACCCAAGCCAGGCACCGTCGCCGCCCCTTCTCTCTGCAGTTGGCAAGAACACCGCTTGGGTTCGGAAAAGAGAGAACGGGGAGGGCCAATGCTGACCCTCCCCGTTCTCTCTTTGGATCTGCTTGCCGGGAACGGCTACGGCAGGTAGCTCTCCGGGTTCTGGGCAACCCCGTTGACGCGGATCATGAAGTGGACGTGGGGCCCGGTCGAGATGCCGGTACTGCCGACCGCGCCAATCACATCACCCTGGCTCACCTGCTGCCCGGTGGAGACAGATGGCTGGCCGACCATGTGACCGTACACCGTGTGGACGCCCTCGCCGTGATCGATCTCGACATAGTAGCCGAGGCCGCAATCGCACCAGCCGGCGGCAATCACCTCGCCGTCCGCCGAGGCTACGAGCGGTGTACCGCTCGGCGCGGCCAGGTCGAGGCCGTCGTGCACGGCGCACCCGAAGTCGGGATCGTACGGATAGAATCCGAGCGAGCTGCAGCCGAAGCCCTGAGTTCGCCGGTAGTTCTCCAGTGGATAGATGAACCCGGTCGATCCGGCGGCTTCCTCCCCTTCGGGGTCGGTCTCCGGTGTGACCTCCGGCTCGGACGAATCGCCCGGTATCGGCGTGTCCTCGCCCTGCCCATCATCGGGCTCGGTTGTGGCAACCTCGGTGGCCGCTTCTGTCG
>CADCWJ010000846.1 GCA_902806365.1 uncultured Thermomicrobiales bacterium | reverse complement strand
TCGTCGCCCGTGAGACGGACTGAGCGTCGACCAGCAACTCAACCGTCGTCGAGCCATCCGGATTCGGCCGGAGCTGAAACGGGGACGGTGCGGTGCCTTTCTGGTTCGCGACGTTATGGTCGATCATGCTCGTCCGATTCGATGAGACCCAACAAACGATGAGGCAGCGACCCTGACCGGGATGCTACAGGACGTACGTGCCCTCGTAGACCAGATCGCGGCAACGCGCCTCGATCTCGTCCGGGTCGATCGACTCCCGCGCCAACCCGGTCTCCTGAGCCGACCGTGCCACCGCCGCCGCCACACGCGGGGACACCCGCAGATCGAGGCTGTCCGGGATCAGGAACTCGGGCGTCAGCTTGTCGTCCGTGACGAGCTCCGCGATTGCGTGAGCGGCCGCGATCTTCATCTCGTCGCTGATCGTCCGCGCCCGCACGTCCAGCGCCCCCCGGAACACGCCCGGGAAGGCGAGCGAGTTGTTGATCTGGTTCGGGTAGTCGCTGCGCCCGGTCGCGATCGCAAAGGCTCCGGCGCCACGCGCTAGGTCGGGGGTGATCTCCGGGGTCGGGTTCGCGAGCGCGAAGATGATCGGATCGTCGGCCATCGATCGCACCATCTCCGGCGTCATCGTGCCCGGTGCCGAGAGCCCGACGAATACATCCGCGCCTGGCAATATCTCGGTCAGCGAGCCGGATCGGCGCTCCCGGTTCGTGATCTCGGCGATCGCCCGTTTCGACCCGTCCATCCGGTCCACGCGGTCGACATGGATCGCGCCGGCGCGGTCGCAGAGGATCACGTCCGCCGCGCCGACCGCCGTCAGCAGCTTGGCGACCGCGATTCCCGCCGCGCCCGCGCCATTGATCACGATCTTGAGCTCGTGGAGCCCGCGACTCCGGAGCTTGGCCGCGTTGAGCATCCCGGCCAGGACCACGATCGCGGTGCCGTGCTGGTCGTCATGGAAGATCGGCATGTCGAGCGCCGCCCGCAGCTTGTCCTCGATCTCGAAGCAGCGCGGCGCGGCAATGTCTTCCAGGTTGATCCCGCCGAACGACGGCGCGACAGCGGTCACGATCCGCACGATCTCGTCCGGATCGCGCGACGCCAGGCACATCGGGAACGCTTCGACACCGGCAAGGGTCTGGAAGAGCACCGCCTTGCCCTCCATGACCGGCAGCGCGGCCTGCGGACCGATGTCGCCCAACCCGAGCACGGCGGAGCCGTCGGTCACGATCGCGACGAGGTTGCCCTTGGCCGTGAGCTCGGTCACCTTCGTCACGTCGTCGCGGATGACATGGGCCGGCACCAGCGCCTTGGGCGGCACGTAGAGCAGGTTCAGGATGTGATGGTCGCGGATCGGGATCTTGCTCCGGATTTCGAGAATCCCGTGATGCCGCTCGCGAAGATCGATCGCTTCCTCGCGGAAGGTCTTCCCCTCGGTGCGAACGCTGGGACGCGGCAACTCCAGGCGTCCCTCGTAGACGTAGCGGAGGGTCTTCTCGGCGACCTCCTCGGCGGTCACCTGCCGGGACGCCTCGCCGGCTTCGATCGCGCCGTGGACGACCGCCGCCGCAATCGCCGGAGCGACCCGGAAGTCGAAGATCCGGGGCACCACATAGTCCGCGTGGAGCTCCTCCGGGCGGACCATGTCGGCAAGCGCCCGTGCCGCGTAGAGCAGCATCCGCAGCCGGATGTTGCGCGCACCCGAATCGAGCAGCCCGCGAAAGAAGCCAGGGAACACCAGCGAGACATCCATCGTGTTTGGGAAGTCGGAGCGGCCCGTGGCAATCACCCGTGCGCCGCCCTTCCGCGCCAGTTCCGGCATGATCTCGGGGGTCGGCACGGCGAGCGCGAAGACGATCGGGTCGGGCGCCATCTCGCGCACCATGTCGGCGGTCACGATGTCGCCGGTCGAGAGCCCGATGAAGACATCCGCCCCCTTCAGCATGGCTTCCAGCGACCCCTTGCGCTGGTCGAGATTGGTTTCCTTGGCGACGTAGGCCTTGGCCCAGTTCATCCGCTCCGGACGATAGCGATAGATCGCACCGGCCCGGTCGCAGACCACCAGGTTGCGAACACCGGCCCGGGTCAGCAGGCGCGCCACCCCGATCCCGGCGATTCCGGCGCCACTGAGGACAACGCTCACGTCTTCCAGCTTCTTGTCGACGAGCTTGAGGGAGTTGTAGAGCGCCCCCAGCACCAGGATCGCGGTGCCGTGGTGCTGGTTCGAGAAGACCGGAATGTCGGCCGCCTTGTCCAGGTTGTCGGCGATCGTGAAGGCACGGGGTGAGGAGATGTCGTCGAGGCAGATCGCGCCAAACGTCGGCGAGATCGAGACGCCGGTCTCGACGATCTCTCCGACATCGTGCGTCGAGAGGCAGACCGGGAAGGCATCGATCCCGGCGAACGTCTTGAAGATGACGCTCTT
>CADCWJ010000845.1 GCA_902806365.1 uncultured Thermomicrobiales bacterium | reverse complement strand
TTAATCACGGATGCGTGGGGAGGATTGTCATGACTGGCGAGCAGAACGCGGCGGTCGTCGCGCTGTCACGGGTCTTGGCCGATGCTGCCGATGTCCTGGGCACGTCGCCGGAGGACATCCTGGTGCGGTCACTCGAACTGCGATCGCGCACCGATGACCCTTCTCCGCTCCCGCCGGCGTTCCTGATTCGCCTCGGTCACGATCTCGAGTATTGGGCCGACACACAGGGGAACATCGAACGGGTTGAGGACCCAGGCGGTCATGGCGGCAAGGACAATGAGCTCCGGCTCAGATTCGAACAGGCCGGCGGGATCGGTGGTTGGACATCCCGGTATGAGGCGGACGAATCGGATCTCTCCACCGGCGAGACGACGCAGCTTCGCCGCCACCTCGAGGACACGAACTTCTTCACGCTTCCGGACGAAGTTGCCAATGGTGAGCGCATCCCGGACGGATACAGCTATACCCTCTGGATCGCCCATGGGAGACGAAACCATGAGGTGCGAACCTACGACGGCACCGGCCCCCACCAAAGTCCGGCATTGGAATCGTTGATCGAGTGGCTTCGCCAGCGATCCCCCAGCCCCGGACCCGCTTCCCGGACCTAGACCCTGTGACACATGTTCGTTCTCTCCACGACGTCCTTAGGGCGACAGGAGTTCAACATGGACGGAACCACTCATCCGGCAGTCACCGCGCTGGCCGCTGCGGTCACCGACGCCTCCCGGCTGCTGCGAGTCCCCGTCGAGACGATCGTCGTCGAGTATCTCGAAGCCAAGGACTGGCCCGACTCCTGTCTCGGGCTGCCGGGTGAGGATGACGCCTGCGCGGACGTGGTGACGCCGGGGTTCCTCATCATCTTGGGCGACGGGTTCAGCTATCGCACCGATACCGAGGGCAATCTGCGCAGCGATACTGGGACGCTCGATGCGGAGCTCCGCGTGGACTTTCGCCAGGTCGGGGGCATCGGAGGATGGTCTTCCGGCTACCACGCTGACACCACGTCGCTCTCACCCGATGATCTGACGCGGCTTCACCAGTTCATAGTCGATACAGAGTTCTTCAAGCTGCCGGCAGAGGTCGGCAATGGTGACCCGATCTCCGACATGTTCAGCTACACGATCTTCGTCGCGCACGGGCGACGGCATCACTCCGTCAGCACTTATGATGGCGGGGGGCCCCTCGAATATCCGGCATTGGGGGAATTCCTGGCCTGGCTCAAGTCGCGCTCGCCAGAGCCAGGGGCGGTCTCGGCATGAGACGGTACGTGTCGTTCCCGGACGACATCAACCTCCACCTCCGGACCGGCTTCTTCCCGGGCGACACCCCGGTCGGTACCATCGGCCAGCCGGTCTAACTTTCCATCGTCCGAGCCGGAATCGATTCGTTGTCCACCAGCAGTTGACCTGTCCGGCACCTGGGACAAACTGGCCATCGACCGATAGCTGGCCCTCAAATGGGACGTCATCACTCGGCCCTGTCGATGGGCAACGGTCCCTGGCATGCGCTTCAACACACC
>CADCWJ010000844.1 GCA_902806365.1 uncultured Thermomicrobiales bacterium | reverse complement strand
GCGGCATCGCTCCGGACGGTTCCGGCCGAAGCTGCGATACACTCGGCGAAGGGCGGGAGATCTCGCAGCCTGGCCTGAAGGCGGAGGAGAGGGCTTTCGGAGGGATCACGCATGACCCGGTTACCAGCCGTCGATACCACGATCCGCGACGGGCAATATCGAGACCCGTCCAATCTCGGCGCCCGGATCGATCTCCACCGCCGCTTCAGCACCAACGGGCAGGGCTGGTTCGGGTGGCTCGGGGAGCAGATCGACCTGGCCAACGCCATCGACGTGCTCGAGCTTGGCTGCGGCGAAGGGGGTTTCTGGGCCGCGAACGCGGACATCATTCCCCGCGCGGCCAGGCTGACCCTGACCGACCTCTCGCCGGGCATGCTGGCCGCGGCCAAACAGCGGCTGCAGGCGAACCTGCCGGGTGCAAGGTTCGCGGTCGTCGATGCCCAGGCGATCCCGTTCGCCGATGCCAGCTTCGATACCGTCATCGCCAACCACATGCTCTACCACGTCCCTGACCTGCACCGCGCGCTGCGAGAGATCCGGCGTGTGCTCCGCCCCGATGGCCGGTTGTATGCGGCGACCAATGGCGAACGGCATATGACGGAGCTCGCGGAGTTGATGCGTGCGACCCGCGCGGATGCCGGCGCCTTCACGATCGACGCCGCGTTCAGCCTGGAGCAGGGTGACAGTGCGCTCGATCGCCACTTCGCCCGGGTCGAGCGGCGGGATTACGTCGACTCTCTGGAGGTGACCGACCCGGAGGCGATCGTTCGCTACGTGCGTTCGACGATCGGCGCCGGCACGTTGGTGGAAGATCAGGTCGAGCGGCTGCGGTCGATCGTCACCGGCACGATCGCGGGCGAAGGGGCGTTCCGGATCACCAAGTCGACCGGGCTCTTCATCGCGACCGGAGCGACGTGACCTATCGTTCCGGCAGGCTCTGTGCGCCGTCCAGCACCGCCTTCCATCCTTTTCACACCAGCCTGGCCGCCTGCTACTGCCTTCCCATCATTCCGCAGCAGCCAATCGTGTCATTTCGACCAACGCGAGGAGCCCGGCCCGCACCCGGTCCCGTCATTCCGTGGCGAAGCGATGGGCCGCATCGCACCGTGGCCGCTCCCCTGCCGCGTACCAGCCTGTGATGGGCCGCATCGCACCGTGGCCGCTCCCCTGCCGCGTACCAGCCTGTGATGGGCCGCATCGCACCG
>CADCWJ010000843.1 GCA_902806365.1 uncultured Thermomicrobiales bacterium | reverse complement strand
TCAACCTGCGCGAGAACCGACACGGCGGGCGTTTCGTCGTTGTAGAAGAAAAACATGTCGAACCAGTGGGTGCCCCAGTCGAAGAGGTTCCCACACTGGCTCTCGAGCCGGACCAGGTCGCCGATTGCGCCCGATCGCAGCAGTGCTCGCGCCTGAACGAATTCGGGCGAGAAACGCCGCTGATGGTTGAAGGTGAGCTGAACGCCCCGCTCGTCACAGACCTCCGCCATCCGCTTTGCCTCGGCCCAGGTCGGAGCCATCGGTTTCTCGCAGTGGATCGCGCGGACGCCCGCTTCGGCGGCGGAGACCACCATGTCCGCATGGAGGTGCGGCCAGGTGCAGATGCTGACGATGTCGAGATCCTCCTTGGCAAGCATCTCGTGATAATCGACGTAGAGGTTGTCCCCACCGTGAATTGCCTGAAACGCTTCCGCATGCTCGATCACCAGGTCGGACAGCGCGACGATCTTCGCGTGTGGAGAATCGGCGTAACCCTTGGCGTGACAATGCGACATCCCGAAGCCGGTCGCCCCTTCCGACTTCCAGGGGCGCCCGCAGCCGATGATTCCGACGCGAAACTCGTCCATACCGGGTTCCTTTCTCGTGTGGTTCGTGATCAGGCAGGCTTGGCGTGCACAGGAGTCCTTCGCGTGTCCCAGGAGTGGTGGATTCACGCGAAAGCAGGCTGTCGCCAGGCACGACCGGTGTGAAGGTGCGAGGGTAGCGCACCGGTCACACCATGGCAACAGTGGTAACCGCCGCGCTCCATGGAATCAACGTTCCCGGCCCAGGGCGGGGAAGGTGCGCCGCCCTGGCCGGGCCACCCTCCACGCGACCAGGGCGACAAGCCAGCCGGTGACGACATCGAGGACGAAGTGCTCACCCAGGTACACGACCGAGACGCTCATCGCCAACGGGTAGATACCGCCCAGGACCTTGATCCATCGCCTTGACGATGTGAGCGCCAGTCCAACCAGCACGGCCACCGCGACATGGACAGAAGGGAGCGCGGCGACGGCGTTCGGCTCGAACCAGAATGTTTCCCCCGACTCTGACCCAAGTTCCACGCCCGCTCTTGTCATGATGGTATGGGTGATCCGGGACACGTGCTCCGGATCGGCCATCCAAGGCGGCGCGGTCGGCAGCAAGACGAAGGCGGCAAGGCTGAGCGCAAAGCACAGGACCGTCGCCTTCTGGTAGCGGACGAACAGCCTGCGCTCCCGCCACCAGGCAAAGGCCGCGATGAGGTGCGGGACGACGAAGAACGACGCATGTACCAGTCCCAGCACGACAGCCGCGGGCTGGACCCGGCCAGAATCAAGGAACTGGTCCTGCAACATCGAGGAAGGCAACCTCTTCCCGAACACCCAGCGCTCGACGTCGCTCACCATGTGAGGACTTGCGAAGCCCAATCCGGCGTCATCCGCATAAGCGCGCACACCATTGAATGCGGCCCAGATCAGCCCATGAGCGGTCGCCGCGAGCAGCCCCAGCCGGACCGAGGGAAACAGCGCCAGCGCGGATCCATAGATCGCCCCGCTGCCCAGAACCAAACTGTAGTGGCGGTCGGTACGCACGTCGATCGCGAACGCGAGCGCGAAGAACGCGACGGTAAGGACAAGGCGAAGGGGAGCCGATCCACGACGGGGCTGGCTCCTGATTGCCGCGAGCCTCCCCGCGGCGCGATCTGTCCGGATCAGCACGATTGTGGCCCCAGCAAAACAACATATGGTGCGACCGGTCGAAAGGCGCGTCTGAGCGGCATCCCCGTCGGCTCCTCGAAATCCGGAGGCAAGTCTCATTACATGCCGATATCAAGGACTGTACGACAGTGTCGGACACTTCGTTCGAGATGTTCCCGCTGCTGGGCGCGAAAGGCGTCGAGCTGGTCCGCCGGGGGTGCCCAGACCCCCGGTGCGAGACACAACTGATCGAGGGGCAGCGGGGTTCCGCCCTGAGCGACCGCCACGAATCGTGCGAAATCCCGCGCGTGCATCCCGGGATACATGCGCCAGAAGTCGGACCCGGGATCGAAGTAGGGAATTGCCTTCGGAGCGACCCCGGTGATGATCTCGAGGTCGATCGCGCTGTCCGGGGCGTGCCGTCCGACGATCTCGACGATCCGCCGGAGATCGACATCTCCCTCCCCGACTGGCGCCCACTGCACCATCGCCCCCTCCGGAGTCGCCCAGATCTTCGTGTCCCGGAGATGCGTCGTTACGACGTACGGCGCCAGGATTTCGGCGGCGAGGACGGCGTCCTCTGCAGCGTAGGTCGGGTTGCCAGTGTCGAGACAGACGCGGACGAAGTCCGAGCCGACCGCCTCGATCAGGTCGCGAAGCTCCCGTGCGAGCAGGTCGACGCCGCCATGGTTCTCGACCGCGATCGCGATTCCAAGATCCTCGGCGAGCGGAGCGGCGGCCCGCAGGGTTCTCGTCGCCTCGGCGATGTGCTGCTCGAACGGCACATCGCCCAGCCTGTCAGCCTGCATGCCGAGAAAACATCGCACGACCGGCGAGCCGAGCACGCGGGCGGCGTGAAGCATCGCGGCGAGCTGCTCCTCGCCGGTGCCGAGTGACGCGTCGAATGTTGAGGAGTGCCGCTCGAAGGAGCGCATTCCGATCTCGATCCGCAGGCCGAGCGCGTCGGCGTGGCTCCGGATGGATTGAAGATACGGTACTTCAAGGGTGTCGAGGTTGCCGCGCTCGGAGAAGTGAACGTTCCCCAGTCCCAGGCCCGCCGCATAATCCATCAGTTGGAAGGCGTTCCATCCCTGCCAGCGGAGACTGAAACTGTCGATTCCAAGAAGCATCCTGTTCCTCTTCCGCGGCGGCGCGCATCGCGCGGGCTCATGCGTCGTAGCGGACGTCCAG